>JAYWDL010000055.1:0-2626 GCA_043779865.1 Polaromonas sp. | reverse complement strand
GCGGGTCATGCATGACGCGGCGCAGCAGCGGGTGGGCGTCGTGATTACCCTCGAACACGACATGGCTGTCTTCGTCGATCAAGTCCTGGCGGGACGCTGAACCCGTGGCTTCGGCCTGCTGCTCGTAGTGCTCAAACAGCGCCCGGCTGGCCGAGCCGCCGACACGAATCGCCAAATCATCATCGCCCAGGCTCAGCAGGTCGCGGAATGCCCGGCCCGTCTGTAGCGTCAGGGTTCGCAAACCCATCGCGAAGGCGCAGCGCATGCCGCGCTCAGCATCGGCCAGTGCATACATGATGCGCGCATTGGCCAGTGTCTTGCCGCAGCCGGTGGAGGCCATGTTGACGATGAAAGCGCCCTCATGTGTTGAGCGTTCGCGCATTCCGGCCGCCGTGTCGGCGGCCTTGTCCTGCCAGCGAAACCGTTCATCCTGCGAGCGTTTGCGCAGTCCTTTGTGGCGGGCCAGACGGGGTAGCTGTTCGTCGAATCGCGGCAGCGCGTGTGTCACTTCGCCGCTGTGCTGGGCTACGCCGAGCAGGTGTTCGTCGAGCGTTTGATTGACGTGGCCTTTGTCAGTGTTGGCAAACAGCGGATAGCCTTCGAATCCTTTGACACGCGCGGGGTCGCGTTTGCCTGCTGCATCTGTGTTCAGGCTGGAATAGTGGTGATCGGCCAGCATCAGGCACAGCCGCGAAAGGTGCATCACATACGGATTGGCCAGCCAGCCGCCCTTGCCGGGCTGGGCGCGCAGCAGCAACAGGCGCTGCGCCAGACGGGCGGCGCGCTTGCGCCACAGCGCGGTGGTAACGGGCAGGCCGTGCGGAAATTGCCAGTAGAGAGCCAGCGTTTTGGCATCGCCCTCATCCGTTCGCTCGTTCCAGCCCGCGTCGATGCGCTCCAGTGTTTTGTTCAGCAGGCCGATTTGGAAGTTTCCCCGGCTTCCATCGTTGTTGCGTGGCAATGTGGGCAGCCGATGGTGTGTCACCACCAGCCAGCCGATGGCCTGCGCCAGCGGTACATGGGACAACTGGGCAAACGGGCGCGACACAGGCACATCCGGCCCGTCGCATATCAAGCGGCCCAGCCAGGTCGCATCGTCAGCCGGCGTGGGTGCTGCGAGTCGCGCCAGCCAGGTGGCGTCATCGTCGGCGCCGACAAAGGCCTCGAACAATCGCAGAGACACCCATTCATGCCGGTACTGGTTGCGTTCCTGCAGCTTGCCTTCCAGGCGCATCTGGAAGGCGCGGCAGGCCTTGCCCAGGTCGTGCAGCAGCGCCGCCAGCGCGGTCAGCAGGTTAATGTCCTCGCCGGTATGCCAGTCGTTTTCGTCCTGGCCGCGCAGGATGTTGCGCTCGGTGGTGTTGGTGGGCACCGCGCCCTGCGCATTGAAACAGCGGGCATCGCCGACGGTCCAGAGCAGTTCGCTATGGTCCAGCCCGCGAATCCAGTGGCAGGCAACAGCGGTGTTTTTGCGGGCGGTTTTCTTCAGCAGGCGGCGCAGCGTGTCCAGGCCCGCCTGCGTGATGGGGGTTTGCCAGGTGCGGTCGCCGCGCCGCTCGGCAAACTGGTCGAGGATGCGGCGGGTTTCGGTCAGCGCCCGCTTGTCGCACTGGGAGACCAGCAGGATGTTCATGCACCGGCTCCTGCAACAGGCGCCATGGCGGTTGCCGTTTTCACAGCCACTTCCTTGAGCGTGTCGATCATGAAGTCCAGCGCTTCGCTGCGGGTCAGGTTGTTGATGCAGGCCTGGCGAAACTCCTGCTCGGTATCGCCCTTCATGGCGGAAATAAAAGCCTGCGGCAGGATGGTCGCATCCTTGACCAGATCGGCCACGTCAAAGACCAGCCCACCGCGCCGTGTTTTTCCGTGCAACACGGCCAGGCCATGCGGCAAGCCCAGCACCCAGGTGGCGCTGGCGGCCAGCCCATACGCCAGGTAATTGCCATGGTCCAGGAATCGGTTGGCCGGATCACCGCCGCTGCCGCGCTGGCCACGGGTGAAATCGCCGTAGCCGGTGGCGCGGGCGGCCAGCTTGAAGAGGAGTTTGCTTAACCGCGCCTCTTCGGTCAGCAAATGCGTGTTGTCCGGAACGGCGTTGATGGCCTGGCAGGACTGGTCCAGCGCATTTTCAAGCGTGGCGACATCGACCGTAAAACCGGCCTCGCGCAGCGGTTTGCCATGCAGCCAGTACTGGCGTATGCGTTCAAGGCGGGCCAGCTGGAACGCTTTGGCCGCGTCAAGACGCCGCGCATCGTCAAACCAGAACCGCACCCAGTGCTGCAGGTATTCGGTAGGCCGGTATTCGCTTTGCGGCGTAAGCCAGGCCACTTCCACATCGACCTCATTGGCGGAAAAGAGCGGCGTACCGCCACCGCCACAGAAGCCCACCAGCACGCCCGCCTTGGCCAGTTCGCGCATGGCGGCCTGGGTGATGGACGTGCCTGTTCCGAGCAACACGGTCGTGGTGTTGGCAATCGGAATATTCCAGTACAGCGAGCGCTTGCCCTCGTCGGTGACATATTCCACCCGCCCGCCATTGACCAGCACCCGGCAATGCTCAAGGTAGTAGAGATTCGCGCGCTTGGAATGGAGAATGGTTTTGAGGTCTGAGGGGCTGAAGTCGTTC
>JAYWDL010000054.1:0-19403 GCA_043779865.1 Polaromonas sp. | reverse complement strand
CTGCAGTGTCAATGAACACCAGAAAAAGCTGCTATTTATTTTGTGATGTCATCACCATTGGCGTCGACCGACCTCAAGCCAGAATAGCCGACGTCCGGTTCAATGTGAACGGATCATGGTGCCATAAGCCTTGTCGGTCAAAATCTCCAGCAGCATGGCATGCGGCACCCGTCCGTCGATGATGTGGACCGCATTCACGCCGCTTTTGGCGGCATCCAGAGCACCTTCGATTTTGGGCAGCATGCCGCCTGAAATCGTGCCGTCGGCAAACAGCGCATCAATCTCGCGCGCCGTCAGGTCGGTCAGCAGCTCGCCGGCCTTGTTCAGCACGCCGGGGATATTGGTCAGCAGCACCAGTTTTTCCGCTTTGAGGACAGTAGCCAGCTTGCCCGCCACCACGTCGGCATTGATGTTGTAGCTTTCGTTTTCTTCGCCAAAGCCGATCGGGCTGATCACGGGAATGAACGCGTCGTCCTGCAGCGCCTTGACCACACTCGGGTCGATGCTGACGATGTCGCCAACAAAGCCGATATCGTGCTCTTTCGTCGGGTCGTCCTTGTCGAGCATTCTGAGCTTTTTCGCCCGGATCAAGCCACCGTCACGACCTGTCAGGCCGACCGCCTTGCCACCGGCCTGGTTGATCAGGCCCACGATGTCTTGCTGCACCTGACCGGCCAGCACCCACTCGACCACTTCCATGGTTTCTTCGTCGGTCACGCGCATGCCCTGAATGAAGTGACCTTTCTTGCCCAGGCGGTTCAGCGCCGCTTCGATCTGCGGCCCGCCGCCATGCACCACCACCGGATTCATGCCGACGAGCTTAAGCAGCACCACGTCTTCGGCAAAGTCGGCCTGCAGCGCCGGGTCGGTCATGGCGTTGCCGCCGTATTTGATGACCAGCGTCTTGCCATGGAACTTGCGGATATAAGGCAGCGCCTGGGCCAGGATTTCAGCCTTGTCGCGCGGGCCGATGTGGGACAGGTCGGGGTCGGAGGAAGAAGTGTGGGTCATGGGAGTCGCATCAGGAAGTATGAATCGGCAAATTGTGCCGCATTGGAACGCAGCATTCACTGATACTCTCACCAGGCCGGTTACTGTACTTTTTCACTACTGTCTTGCAACAGCATTTTTATCAGCGTCCTGCGCCAAAGAAAGACTCCGCTCAGCAGTCCCGCCAGCAAGCCTGCGAGGGCCATGACCATCAAAGGGCCCGGCCGTTCGGGTCGGCTGGGCACTGAAGGCTGAGCAACGAACTGGGCCTGCGTCAGGAAGCGGGCACTGATTTGTGACACGTCAGCAGCGAAAGAAGACAGTTTTTCGCGCTCAGCCTCTGTCTTGACCAGCTTGCTAAACCGAAGAATCACCTCTGACAGCTTGATGACACTCTCGCTGCCGCTTCGCGCCTGGTTCAACGCGGCATCCGCATCAGCCACCATCGTCTTGGCAAATACCTGCTGCTCAATTTCACGGTCGAGCTTTTGCACCTTTTCGCGAACGTCAATGATCTCTGACTCGGCACCTACCAGTTGCGCCATCGGCGACATGAATTTTTCGCTGCGCGCCTCTGTCGTCTGCTGAGCGTCGCGTCGCGTCGCCTCAGGATAAAGCGCCACCAGCTCTTTCAAGGCTGTGGACCGGGTTTGGGCTTGTTCGATGTCAAACTGAAATTTCAGCTTGCGCTCCAGGGCACGGTCAGAAAACTGCCGGTTCTCGGCCGTCCAGCGGGTGACCTGTTCGCGCACGGTTTCGCGGGCAGCAACATCCTTGAAATAGCTTCCAAGCCAAGTGGTGATCTTCGCAGTTTCCTTCGGATCGGAACCGGTATGAGTCAACCTCAAGCCAAGATAGACTGCCTGACCTTTTTCCGTCTGGAGCATGACATCCGGCACTTCTTTGGCATCGGCCTTGCTGATCTTTGGCACAGGCTTGTGCCATTCGCCCCTCGTCACTTCCCTGACCAACTCATCAATCCAATGGCTGCTCAAATCAGAAGGTAAAGTCACAGCCATAAACTGGCGCACCGTGTTGGCGTCGTTAGCCAGCTCGGTAAATCGTTTGTACTCGGCTGTGCCGATTTCCATGCTAAGCACACCATCTGACTTATAGCGAAGCAGAGGTCCATAGCCCAGGAAAGCCCCCACGCCGACACCCATCAATACGCTCACCAGCACCACCATTATTTTTTTTTGCATATCTACTTTAAAAAATTTTCCTGCCCAGTTGCAACTGGCTAAACACACATTACAACTAATTCTGGACAATCCGGGCAGCACTGTCAGAAGAACCAGCAGGGTGAAAACTGTAGCCCTGCACCAGTTGCTTCAAAATACCCTTCATTACCACCTCATTGTTCTGGGTCGCCGCGTGTCGCATATCCACCAGGACAGGCGATAACTCCGGCCAAGCCACAAAATCTTCGTGTGCCTTCATGATGCGTTCGTGCGCAGTAGCTTCGGGATTGTCGCCAATAAGCAGTTCTTCATAGAGCTTTTCCCCAGGGCGCAGGCCGGTAATCTGGATTTCTATATCGCCGCCAGGGTTGCGATCATCCCGCAAAGTCAGGCCAGAAAGCTGGGCCATTCGCCGCGCCAGGTCAATGATTTTAACGGGTTTGCCCATGTCCAGAACAAACACGTCGCCACCCTGGGCCATGGCTCCGGCCTGCAGCACCAACTGGGCCGCCTCGGGAATAGTCATGAAATAACGGGTTACTTCCTCATGCGTGACCGTCAGCGGGCCGCCATCGAGCAGCTGCTTGCGAAACAGCGGCACCACACTGCCACTGCTGCCCAGCACATTGCCGAAGCGCACCATCGCAAACACCGTGTTGTTTCGGATTTCATTGGTCTGCGTGCCATCAGGCAAAAGAAAGCGTACCGACGTACTGGCCGCCAGTGCCTGCAACACCATCTCGGCCATGCGCTTGCTAGCACCCATCACATTGGTGGGGCGAACCGCCTTGTCTGTGGACACCAGCACAAAGTGCGCCGTACCGCTTTCCATGGCTGCGCGAGCCATATTGAGGGTACCGAAGACATTGTTCAACACGCCTTCAGAAGGGTTGCTTTCCACCAGCGGCACATGCTTGTAAGCCGCTGCGTGGTACAGCGTGGCAGGCCGGTAGAGCTGACAAATTTCCTTTAGACGCCCAAAATTGCCAACGCTGGCGAGCAGGGGAACAAGCTCCACAGGCAGCTCATGCTCGGCACACAAGCCCTCCAGTTCGCGGTGAATGGTGTAAAGACCAAATTCATTGTGCTCCACCAGCACCAGCTGGCGCGGCCTTTGCAACATGATCTGCCGGCACAACTCGCTGCCGATACTGCCACCGGCCCCAGTAACCAACACCGTCTTGCCAGCCAGATTTTTCGCCAGCAAGGTCGAATCGGGCGGCACTGGTATGCGCCCCAAAAGGTCTTCGACATCGAGTTCCTGAAAGTCCTGAATCGTCACCCGCCCAGATGCCAGATCACCCATACCCGGCAATGTGCGCACATGAACCTGCAACTCCCGCAACCGGGCAATAATTTCATTGCGGCGCGCACGGTCCAGAGACGGCATGGCGAGCAAAATGTCGGTCACGCCCATGCGTTCCACCGCATCGGCCACTTGGCCAGGTGCCATGATGTCAACCCCGTTGATGCTTCTTCCTGCCTTGGTTTTGTCATCGTCAATGAAGCCCAGCAACACAAATCGGCGCGCTATGGCCAAGGCAGAGGCAGTTTCCACGCCTGCCTCGCCAGCGCCATAGATCAACAAACGGCCCGCAGCATGGCGCGCCTTGCTGGACCAGCCTGCCAGCCAGAACCGCGCAATGGCCCGACTGCTTCCCACCAGCAGGAGAAGCAGCAAGGGCTGAATCAACCCCAAGGTACGCGGCACCCCCTCCCACTTGAACAACAACAGCGTGATGAAAAAGAGAACCGCGTATACCCCAACGGCCTTGGCAGTGCTAGCGAGGGCCGCCATGCCGGTGTAGCGGAAAATGGCGCGGTACAGTCCAAAACGCACAAACACGGGAATCGCCAGCATGGGTGCCAAAAGGTAAACATACGTCTGCTGTAGCTGTGGCAGACCCGTCTGGTCGATGCGTAAATAAAAAGCGATCCAGACTGAAACCAGCATCAGTATCACATCGAGCGCAATGACCACACCTCGTTTGGCAGGGCGAGGCAATGCCAGCAAAGGGGCAGCTATTGATTTATTGAAAGGCATTTGAATTTATTATTATCAACACACAAGCCGTACAGGATTTAGTAACTTTCAAACACCGGAGAGCCATATCCTTATCTGCTTCCATCAACAATCGTCTCATGACAATGCCTGTTAATGGGTAATTCCGTCACGCCGAATCACCTTCGCAAACGTCAACCATAAAATACGAATGTCAAACCACAACGACTGCCGCTGTAGGTATTCCACATCCAGCTTTACCTTGTCGGGAATGGGTAATTCGTCGCGTCCATTAATTTGTGCCCAGCCCGTCAGGCCCGGGATCAGTTCATGCACGCCAAGACGGGTGCGCAGGTCGATCAGATCATGCTGATTGAATAATGCAGGCCGGGGGCCAACAAAGCTCATGTCGCCCACCAGAATGCTCCACAGCTGGGGCAACTCGTCCAGACTGCTTTTGCGCAAAAAGTTGCCAATTGGCGTGAGGTGAGTTTGGGGGTCAGCCAACAGGTGTGTGGCCACAGCGGGCGTGCCTACCCGCATGCTGCGAAACTTGGGCATTTTGAATAATCCGTTGTTACGCCCTACCCGGTCTGACCAGTACAAGGCAGGCCCTGCAGAGGTCAGCCTCACCAGTACAGCAACCAGCAACACCGGCAAGGCTAGAACCACAGCAGCTACCAGCGCCAGCAAAAGATCAAAGATGCGCTTCACGCGCTTACGCCTTCTGCAGCTTTCTTCAAACCCTCGTCCAGGGTAAGTGGAGGACGCCACCCCAAAAGCTGACGCGTCTTTTCAATATCTACCTGCAAAGACCCGCACAGGCGCTGGGCGACATCCCGCTTGCCCACCATGGCCGCCGCAAGCTTGAGCCAGCCAGCCGGTACAGGAATCAAACGGGCCGGGCGGCCCATGGCCTGGCCCATGCGGCGCAACAGCTCGGTGGTAGACACATCTTCGCCATCGGAAACCAGGAAGGTTTGCCCGGCAGCGGCAGGATGCGTGGTGCAGGTCACGATCATATCAACCAGGTTATCCAATGCCACCAGACTGCGCTGGTTGTGAATGGCACCCAGCGGCAAGGGCACGCCGCATCGAAGCCAGTGCATCATGGCAGCAAAATTGGCCTTGACGCCAGGTCCATACACCAGAGGCGGGCGAATAATCACGACCTCCATGCCAGTTTGTTCAGCAATTTTGTGCAGCCCCTGCTCAGCCTCCATTTTGGAAATGCCATAAGGATCAAGTGGCGCGAAAATGTCGTCCGCCAAAAAAGGTGTCCCCAATTTTGTGGTTTCCCCGTTGACCTTGATCGAACTGATAAAGACAAATCGGCGGACACCGGTTGCCGCTGCCTGACGCGCCAAATTCAAGGTGCCCTGGACATTGACCCGGCGAAACGCAGTCAGCGGATCGGATGATTTGTTATGCATCACATGAACCCGGGCTGCCGTATGGACAACCATAGCTACACCGTCTAAAGCTTTGGTCCAGTCGTTGTCAGATGCCAAGTCTTCCATGTATGCGCGCTCCACGGTAGCCGGCCAGGGCAAGCCTTTGCGGCGCAGTACCACTCGAACAGGGTGCTTGCCCTGCGTAATCAGAAGATCCACCAAGGCCTGACCGACAAAGCCTGTTGCCCCTGTCACAAGAATCATGTCTGAACTTTTCCTCAATGAGTTCACGTCTTGCGCCAAACCTTTTTATTCACAAAATCCGTATAGCTCAGAATAATTCGCACAATTTTGTCTGACACGTTGTCCGGTGCATAGTCATTCACCATGCGCAAAGCGCGCTGCACACCGCGTGGCTGACTCGCCAGGATGTCCAATCCCTGCAGCATTCGGTCAACATCCATACCCACAAACATGACCGCAGCCTCTTCGAACCCTTCAGGCCGCTCATGTACCTCA
Organism: Polaromonas sp.; assembly: GCA_043779865.1. Classification (GTDB taxonomy): domain Bacteria; phylum Pseudomonadota; class Gammaproteobacteria; order Burkholderiales; family Burkholderiaceae_C; genus Polaromonas. The sequence continues at coordinate 13,317 of JAYWDL010000054.1, read as the reverse complement.
CGCAAGTTCAAAGCCGGGAAGTTAAGAATCGAAGACTCTTCCGTAATCGTTCCGCTGTCTGACAAAACCGCACGAGCCCCTGTCTGGAGCCGGATGTAATCAAGAAAACCAAAAGGTTTATGAAACTGCACCAAAGGATGGGCATTAAAACCCATGGCGTCCATTCGCTTGCGTGTCCGGGGGTGAGTGGACACGATGATTGGCATGCCATGGCGCTGCGCAAGCGCGTTCAGCACGTCGAACAGCCTTTGCAGATTGGTTGGTGAGTCTACATTTTCTTCACGATGTGAACTGACCAGGAAATATTGTTGCTCTGACAATTGAAGGTGGGACAGGATGTTCGACGCCTCCCACCCTGCACGATAATATTCAATCACTTCGCGCATCGGGCTTCCTGTCTTGATAACCTGATCGGGTGGCAACCCTTCACGTAACAAATACTCTCGTGCGATTTCGCTGTAGGTCAGGTTAATGTCCGATGTATGGTCAACAATACGCCGGTTGATTTCTTCGGGTACCCGAAAATCAAAGCAGCGGTTACCCGCTTCCATGTGAAAGATGGGTATCTTGAGGCGCTTGGCAGAAATGGCGGACAAGCTGCTATTGGTATCGCCCAGCAACAGCAAAGCTTCGGGCGCATGCTCCTGCATTACCTTATCAGACTCAATAATCACCTGCCCTATGGTTTCGGCAGCATTCGTGCCTGCAGCTTCCAGAAAAGAGTCGGGCTTGCGAATACCCAGATCACTGAAAAAAACCTGGTTGAGCTCGTAGTCATAGTTTTGCCCCGTATGCACCAGTACATGCTCACAATGCTGGTCCAGTTTATTAATGACGCGCGACAGGCGGATGATCTCGGGCCGGGTACCCACAATTGTCATGACCTTGAGTTTACGCATTGACGACCTCGCGAATGATATCGAGCTTCATCAACACCTCCTTGACCTGCTCGACATCCAGGCGGCGGGTGTTGTGCGAGGTGTAGTCGTCAATTTTTGAGATTTCCGTTTCGCCCTCCACAAAATACTTGTCATAGTTCAGGTCGCGCGAATCGGCCGGAATCCGGTAGTAGCCCCCCAAGTCATCTGCGCGGGCCATTTCTTCGCGCGATACCAGCGATTCGTACAGCTTTTCGCCATGCCGCGTACCGATGACCTTGACGCCGCTGGCGCTACCCAAGAGCTCCGTCATGGCCTGCGCCAAGTCGCCCACTGTGGATGCCGGGGCCTTCTGCACAAAGATATCTCCTGGCTGCGCGTGTTCAAACGCATACAAAACCAGGTCTACCGATTCCTCAAGCGACATCAGAAAACGGGTCATGTTGGGATCGGTAACAGTCAGCGGTTTACCCTGCTGCAATTGTTGCAGAAACAGCGGAATCACAGAACCGCGCGAGGCCATCACATTACCGTAACGCGTTGCCGACAGCACCGTTTTACCCGGGTCGCACAGACGCGACTGGGCCACCATCAACTTTTCCATCATGGCCTTGGAAATGCCCATGGCATTGATGGGGTACACCGCCTTGTCGGTGCTGAGCACCACGCAGCGTTTCACCTCATTGGCAATGGCGGCACGCATCACGTTTTCAGCGCCCAGCACATTGGTGCGCACTGCTTCCATGGGATAAAACTCACACGACGGCACCTGTTTGAGCGCTGCCGCATGGAACACATAATCCACACCGCGCATCGCATCATGAACGCTGTCGTATATCCGTACATCACCAATATAGAATTTAACCTTGTCGCTCTTGAGAGCGATGCGCATGTCTTCCTGCTTTTTTTCGTCGCGGCTGAAAACACGAATTTCCGCAAATTCAGAATGCAGGAAACGGTTCAGTACCGCGTTGCCAAATGAGCCGGTTCCCCCGGTAATTAGCAACACCTTGTCTTTAAACATCTTTCCAACTTCCTTTTCCGATTGTGATTAAGCGAATTCGTGCATGTGGCGCACCAGTTCTGGCCAGGCCGGCGGCTGGTAACCAGTGATCTCACGGAAACGACTGGAGTCCAGTGATCGATCAATCACCAGCGTGTCATCCGGTGTGATGGATATGGATTTACCGTAAGTCTTTGCCACGAGTGTCAGTAACTCGAATTTGTTGATAGGCTCAGCGGACACATGGTAGAGCCCTCGCAAGTCCGGGTTGGGAACCACGAAGTCACGCATGACCCGGGCCAGCTCTACCGTTGGCAGACCCGAAAAAATGGCGCGCGTGAATCCTTTTACAGGCCCCTGTTGTGCCAGAAACCAGCCCACCAAGCCGTGCGCACTACCGAGTTCATGGCCGATGATAGAGGTGCGCAGCGTTACTGCATGTGGATAGTCCACCTCACCCAGGGATTTGCTCAGGCCGTACAGATCTTGCGCATCCGGCAAGTCTTTTTCGCGATACATGCCTCGGCTACCGGCAAACACGCAGTCAGTGCTCATGTGAATCAGGCGGGCACCCGCCACATCACAGAGACGGGCCAGCCTGTGGGGCAGCAGCGCATTGATGGGGATGGCGGCCAATGGGTCATTAACTTCGGCGAGCTGCTTGACCAGGCCAATGCAGTTAATCACTACATTAGGGCGGGCTAACGTGAATAGCCTCATGAGGCTGTCGGTGTTTTCTACATCCACCCCACAGACCACATGCTCGCGCAACTCGGACGGCAGCAGGCGCAGCACACCGGCAGAGCGGGCAGAACCCACCACCGAGTACCCATCGCCCTGCGTGAAAACGCGAAACACCGCATTGCCCAACATTCCGGATACGCCCAGCACCAGTACTCTGGTTTTTTGGTTTGCAGTCATTGAATCAACTTCCTGTCTTTCATTATTTCCTTCTATGGCTTGCGCCTTGCCAAGACCTGCGAAAATTGCTGGACAAGCCTTGCAGCGAGCACGGCCGGGTCGAAATGCTGCTTGTAATAAATTTGACCAGCCTCGCCCATGCGTTGTAATTCATCAGACGAAAGACTTCTAAGCCGCAGCACTGCTTCTGCTAACGCAACAGCGTCCTCGGCAGGGCAAGATAAACCAGCGCCCGATTCTTCAAGCACCCGTGCACCCTCCCCATCCAGCGACGCAATGACAGGCTTGCCTGCGGCCAGGTAGGCCTGCACCTTGCTTGGCACCGTCTGACTCATGATGGGGCTACGCGCCAAACTCACCAACAGGACTGAAGCCTGGTCAAGAATACCCGGCATGGACTGGGGTGCAAATCGCCCCGGCAATTGCACATTGCCCAGCCGCCGGCGGGCAACCTCTTGGTGCAACCATTCAGTGCGGCTACCGCTACCCACCAACACCATACGCACATCGGCATGCGGCCGCAGAAGCTCAGCCGCATCCAGCAGGGTGCCCAATGCCTGCACCGTACCCAGATTGCCAGCAAACACCACATTAAATGCTGGTTCAAGGACCAAAGCCGGTAAGCCCAGTGGCTGCGTTTGGCTGAATGCCAATTCCCCGGGGTTAGGGTGATATCGCACTGGGGTTTTACCGGCCATGGCTTGCACCGGGGGAATGAAAGCCTTCGACTGCACCAGCAGCAAATCACAACGCCGGTAAATCCAGCGCACCAGCACCGCCACCCAAGCCAGCATACGCTGATTACGCACAAAACCGGTTGCCTCCAGGCTTTCCGGCCAGAGGTCCTGCACCCAGGTGACCAACTTTGCACGCTTTATAAATGCAAGCCACACCGCAGGTATGGCCTGAATAATCGGCGAAGGGGCATAAACAAAAACCACATCAAAACGCTGCTTACGCAGCAACCACGGCCCCAGCAAACTGGCACTAAGAACAAACGACAGGTAGTTGGCTAACAACCCAAGTGCGCCCCTGCGGCCTCGTGGCACGAGCGGGACTCGGTAGATGCTGTATCCCGCTTCGTGTTGCTGTGCCCCACAACCGCCAGCACTATAACCATCAAATATCTTTCCCTGCGGGTAATTCGGCTGACCGGTCAGTACCGTTACCTGACAACCAACCCGCTGAAGCGACTCTACCACCTCGTTAATGCGAAATGATTCGGGCCAATAATACTGGGTAAGCACTAACACTTTCATGAAATAAGTTTACTTGCGAATCGTTGTGCCGAATAATAATTAGTTGTAAGCGGTAAATCCTCATCCATAAAACGAAGAACCGCCATTGCGATAGAACGAGGTGAATCGGGATCAAAAGTTTGCTGAGGCATGCAAACGTCACGAACAAAATCCCGTTCGGACGCTACAACTGGAATACCAAGAGCACGTGCCTCAAGCATCGGCAGTCCGAATGTTTCTGCCAGTGATGGAAAAATTAAAGCCGATGATCTGCTCATTTGCTTTAATACATCCTCCCTGGACAGTCGCCCCAAATTAGACACAGAGATCAACTCTTGGCTGTCGAGTTGAATTCGCTGTTTTATCAGCTCCATTTCGCCGGTTTTTAGAGTAAGAACCAGCCGTGGACTTGACCCCTTTTTGGCAAGTATCCCCCATGCCCTCAAAAGATTTTCATGGTTTTTGTGACCGACTGCATCAGCCGGATAAAAAAACACAAACGTTGAGCAATCGACCTTTGGCTTTTGCTTGATCACCGGGAGCATTGAGAGACATGCCACGAGTTCTTCGTCTATAAGTGGCACTACGCTGATAGCAGCCTGTGGATATTCCAGACGCATGGCTTCCCTCATAACAGGTGTCTGAACCCAAATCTCATCGCAATTTTGAATACCCAGCTTAAACCATACACGTTCAATTTTTATGCGGAGTGCGGTGAGCCGCGAGTACCGAATGCCACGATGCGCTCCAACAAAATGAGGAGCCTGGACAAAAATTATGACCCGTCCTTTTGGCTTTTTCAGAGGCGGCAGACTATTGAAACATAGAAGCGTGTCACCGGACGAGGTCATCCTGGCCAGCCAGTTTAGCGCTAATATCCGGGCAAGGAAACTACAACGCACATACTTGATCCGCTGATGAGGTAAGGCCAGGGATGTATCAAAGTTACAGCGTGAATCCAACGATGCCGCCTTAAGCGAGCCATTCAGGCCTTTGACGAGCGCCCTAAGCAGAACTAAACCACCGCCAGTGTGTATGCCAAAGGCGCTCAAAAGAACCCTTGCATTCGAAGTATCGGCGTTGGGTTTCAAATACTTATCGGGCATTGGTACAGTTCAAACGGGTTTAATTGATTTGGAGTCGCTGGATGGCTGCATCGATACTTGCCGGGAACGGCTAAAAACACTTAGAGGTGCGTACTTTCGGTACACAATACTCAACAATAAAAGCATAAAAGTAAAACAGGTTTCACCTGATTGAAAAATCTGATTGTTTGCAGGAATATAGAAAAAGAGTATGAAAAAGAGGTAGGACATAATCACCCATTGCGGTGCAAGAGTCACCAGCGACCTTCCCCAACTCAATGCGAAGAAGTAGGACAGTATAGCCATGACAAACAATCCACCAATAAAACCAAAATCCGATGCCAACCAGGGGTAAATCGAATGCCAAAGCGAAAACATGCCCCACCCGGTTTGGGCCTCCAGCAGGCCGGGGATTGAGCCTGCGGTAAAATGATTTGTGCCGAAAATCGCATCTGCGTTCCTTGCAAGAAACATCGAGTGGCCAAAGCCAAAAGTACTACCGTGATCTATATCAAAACTCATTGACAGCGCGTAGTAGCCTTGCCCAATATATCGCGTCAGTGATTCGTAAATAATCCGCAACTCGCTTGAGAGTATTTGTGAAATGGCATTCGATGAATCAGCCTGGAGAAGACCAGAACCAGTATTGAAAACACCCAACTCACCGACTCCGCCTTCACGCTGAATTTGTCCTGTCCCGAAAAATTGAAGAAATGCAACGAATAAAGCAGCAAATCCGATAGCCAAGGCGCGAAGTCGAAGGCGGATTTTCAGCACGCCCGCTGAAATACCCAGAAATATCAACCATGGCAGAGTGACCATTAAATCTGCCAGTCCTTTGTTGGTTCCGGTGGCGAGGAAAAGGCTAAGGTTGAACATGATCGCGGCAAAGCAAAGAGCCCTTACTCTTCCAGACAAACGGGACCAATAGACGATTGCTAACGGGTATACACCGACGAGCAGCGGCGACAGGAGCATACGTAAATACTCCACAATCACGAAGGAATTGCCATCCTCCAGACGCTCGAAGTTCTGGTTATATACCGTACCCGGATCGCCGAATCCAGCAAAGATGTTGGGGAAAGCTTCCCCAGTTCGCGACAAGGAAGTAGGAATGAGCAGGATGAATGTAACTACCAGAGCCTGCTTCAGGAAGATAATGCCAGCGCCGACTTGCTGGACTTGCACTCCTCTTGCTCCAGCAGTATGCGTACAACGAACGCGGCGCCACGCCAACAGATAACCCGATCCAATGAACACTTGTGCCGCCACAAGATAAGTAGCCAGCAGCATCGGGGAATCTACCTCCCAAGGCCAGGGACCAAAAAAGAAAAGCAGGACGGTTACTGCGAGGTAAAGCTCGAAGAAGATCAACGGCGCAAGCCATTTTCTTCTGAAAATAGCCAATTCCATAGCCTTTAACCTCGGATCAAGGAACGGAACGCAGACAGCGCGATACGCGCTGGCTTACTTACAACGTTCCGCAAAACCCTGACTTTCACGTTGAAATCGCCCAACGGAGAATGAAGGCGGCACGCCTCTTTGTAAAATTCCCAGCCGCGTTTCAGACGGCCAGCACGAAAGCAGTTTCGGGCCAACACAAGTTGAGCATAACCATAGGCCTCGGATTTGCGAAGCGCAATTTCAGGAGGAACCGATTTTCCTCCGAAATATTGATCGAGAACCCACAGGTACTCCCTTCCCACTTCCTCCGACACGTCCTTGTATGAAATCGAGTATGGATGCATCCGGTAGCCAGCTAATATGTCATGGCACAGCACCAAGCGCCCGTGCTCCGCCAAACGGATCCAGAACTCTCGATCAGGAGCCAGCTTCAATTCCGGTTTCCAGCCGCCAACGGAATCGAAAGCGGAGCGTCTGAACAAGGCTCCAGGACCGATATGGCATTCCTGCCGGACAATGAGCTCTCCCAGATCAAATGGACGGCATACGTTTTTTTTCACGACGCGTGATTGATGATCAATGAGATCAGAATCTGGAAAGCTGCAAACGATGGAGTCGTCACCTTCGAGCATCTCAACCAGCTTGCGGATAGCACTTGGGTAAAGAATATCGTCTGAACTCAAATAGCCAATGACTTCGCCTTTCGACATCGCCCAGCCCTTATTCAATGTGCGAGCCTGGCCCATATTGTCATGACGTTCCCAGCGAACCCTACCGTTGTAGCGATTCAATACTTCAGGGGTCGAATCAGTAGACCCGTCATCAAGCACGATGTACTCAATGTTCGGGTAGTCCTGTGCCAAAACGCTCTCAATCGTATCGGCCAGGTATTCAGCCTGGTTGTAAGCTGGTGTGACGATGCTCACGAGCGGGAGGTTTTTCATCACGATCTACTTTTTGTTCGTTCAGTTCCGGCACAACGCCAATCAGGCACTCCGCTTGCAGAGTGCTTGCCATGATGCCTGCAGCGTCAGTGCCAATGCGCCGATCAGCAAGACCACCCACAATGCGCGCATGACTGCCGGCTGAACCAGTACACCAGCAAACCCCGCAGCAGCGAGCAGCCCCAAACTCAATACCTTAAGGTTCAACAGACTCTTCACAGGCCGGCCCAGAAGCGGACTGCACAGCGCAAACATCAGCACTGTGTCCACCACCATGCGCAGCAGCCAGGCAATAGCCGCACCCAGCGCACCATGGGTCAATGTCAGCCACCACAACGCGGCAAGGAAAAACGGCAACTCGATGAGGTGCGCCAACGCTGTAAGTCGCGATGCACCTGCGCTTTGGATGAGCGTAAACGGAACATGCGCCAAGCAGTTGATAAGAACGCCAAGGGCAAAGACTTGCAGCAATACTGCACTGTGATCGGCAAACCCGGGGTTAATCCATAAAGCAAGCAGTTCATGAGCAAATAGTGTGAGTGCCACAGTCATGGGAAGCATGGCTAAAAATAACCAGTGCACAGCTTTTTTGAACAAGGCCCAAGTTTGCTCATCACGCCCAGCCATCTGCGCTGCAAACGCAGGGAAAAGCACCGCCGTCAGCGCACCGGGAACGATCCACAGTTTGGTTACCAATTCGTGCGGGGTGGCATAGTAAGCCACTGCGCTGGCGGAAACAATGGCACCAATCACAAAGCGGTCTACATAGCCCATGAAGGGGCTGATGATGTTGCTTACCGTCAGCCACCCACCCGAAATGCAGAGAGGCTTAAGCAAATCGGCCCGCCAGGCAAGCGCACTGCGCTGACTTGGCAAAACATCCAAAGCGTAATAGGCATGCACACCACACGCAATCACGCGTCCCGCAACCAATACCCAGGCAATGTGGTCCAGCCGTGCCTGCCCGCCATACAGCACCACTGCCAACGGCCCCAAAAAGGTGAATAGCCCCATGGGTAGACGAATCAGGTTAACAATGCCAAACGCATGGCGCGCCTCTAAAATACCGCGAAAGCCCGAAGTCAGGACAATGAACGGCATAGCCAATGCCATGGCGTACACGGCGTTAATCGTCTCTTGCCGGTCAGGCACCTCATGGATTAAACCCACGCCCCACGATGCGGCCGCAGCCATCAGCACGCCAGCCAGGACACCCAGCATGGCCATGAGCACCGTGGCCGTGGCTACAAGAGGGCCAACTTTCTTGTGTTCATTATTGGCAAAGACCACTGCCAGCTGCTGAGTCAATGCGCGACCCAGGCCCAAGTCAAACAGCCCAAAATAGCTCACCACCGCCCAAATCAAAGTCAGCAAACCAAAGCGACTGGGGCCTAGCTCGTGAATGAGTACCGGGATGGTTCCCACTGCAACCAGGAGCGGAGCGCCCAGGCCAATCATGTTAAAAACTGTGTGCCGGACAAGTTTCATAAAAATGCTTTCGGATCCATCAATAGCGTTCCTTTAAACTTTGGCTGCCAGGCCGGGCTGCTGATTGATGGTCTATGAAAACCCAATATCCAATATCCGAGTCACTCCACAAGATATACAGTGCTCATGTTAAAGCGCATTGCAATCAGTGCGGAAAGTAGCGGAAAAGTCCTTACGGGTTGTGCCGGCGTTGCGGTCTGTGTTACCCTGTTTCGCGCCAGGCAAGGGCCAAGCTGCCTGTAAAGTCCAGCGGCGACAGGATGGCAATGGCCAGAATTTTAACAACATGCGGTATACGCCTCGCTGCCAAGGCGGCAGGCAAACCGAAAACGGATTGAAGCCTGGCCATGTTCTGCCGCGAGTTGTGCGAACAATGGGCGGCTGTGGAAAGGCGTTGATGCGGACGGAAGCCGCCATTTTCGCTACCAAATTAGTAGCTTGTTATGACCGTCCTGCCTACGGGAAAACGTGTTTTTCCTCATAATTTCAGGTAGTTTCACTGCTGGACGCTAGCGTATAAACCCACCACTGTCGCCGCGCCACCGGGCCAACTGGTTTGCCGAAACCCAAGCCAAACGCCTGCCCTATGGCAAACAGGTCAGGGTCACATTCAGCGCAGAACTGCCAGATGCTTGAGGGCACGCACGGGGCACCCTGGTATTTTTACTGCATCACGGTTGTGCCTGAAAACCCTTACTCTTTGATGGCGAAGTCTTCTTTGGACTGCCCTTGGGCAACAAGCGCAGAAAGCCAGCGTGGCATCAAACCGCGCCCGCTCCAGCTCTGGCCCTCGGGCCCGCGATATTTGGCTGCTACCGGGCTGGCTACCTTCTTGGCGGCGGCGCCAGTACGCTTGCTGACCACGACTGCCTTGGCTTTACCTTTGGCACCGCGGCGCTTGCCAGGTGCGAGATCTTTGGGGGTAATACCAAAGGCCTGCATTTTGGCAAGAATTTCCTGAACTGTGTTGTCGAAATCACGTGCCTTGATTTCATTAGCCTGCTTTTGCAATTTTTCGATCTGGCCCTGGATATCCATCAAATTACTCATAAAGCACTCCTTTATCAATTAAATTAAATTTCCATACTATAGCGCCACTTTAGAAAAATCCCAACAATAAAGACTAATTGCGATACTCTTTTTCGCTTTTTAACACCTTGACGGAGATCAGCATGATCAGGCTTATATCAAACCACAATACGCGTCTCTGAAGCTGCTACAGCATCAGCTTTCAGCACCCTATTGAAAGGGGTATCAGGTAAGCCGGTTTGCCCAAGGTGTGGGAGAGGCGCCAGGTCAGTTCGGACGCAGACTAGCCATCCCATCGCTGGCTAGAATGGTCTGATTGGCGGCATAAGGGCGCCAAATATAGATAGGAATGAAATCCAGCAAATTGTTGCGCGCCAACAGACTGCGCCTGTTATCTATAGCGCCCAGTGAAAGGGGTATGCCACGCACACAGCCCGCATCAGCGCCGCAAAACGGGTCAAGCTACCCGTTAGTTGGCCTGACGAACGTAGCGTATGGCTTTTTCCTCGCTCTGCATCACATCACGCAAGCTGCAATAGGGACTACCGCATGCATACTTGCCAAGCCGGGCGTTCCCGTCAGTGCTGGTTGCAAGACTGCAAGTATCCCGTCCCAATCCAGCCCGGCCCTCCTTCACGGCAGGGCGAGCTGCCACTCGTGCCAAGGAAATCCTTCACGCGAACTCCCCGACACCAAGGCACTCGAAATAAAACCTGCGGCACGCGTTACCAGAGTCAAGCATCCCACTGCCCGTGACGCTTCGTCAAGAATATGATTGTCAGCCATGAAAGCTGGAGTTGACCGGGAGAAGGTTGTCATTGCGAAAAATAGTCAAGCCAAGATTCAGGTCGCATCGCATTGAAGCGCTGGTACGATGCAACGCATGACAATGAGTGAAGCATTTCAGCAAAGCTTCAGTCCAAAAAACCTTCATTAAATTTTTATACGGCAACCGGAAGATGCTAACATTTCTGACCAGTTAACACGCATTACACTGTTAGCCTTTCTGCAACGACTAAAAACCAGATTTGACTCAAAAATCTTTTTGTGTGGACTTCAAGCCAGACTAATCAGTCAACTACCGCCAAGGAATGAAGAATTCGATTTTATGCATTTTTGACAATGTAGTTGAGCAATTCGGCGTTTCTGATAAAAACACCGGTCTTTACTTAAAGCGATTTGGGCGTCGGATTTAAAAATACAAATGCAATATCTCATCATTGCCCTGTCTTCTGAAGGCTCTAGTTTTTCTTTTGCCATGTCTTGTAGATCAGTGGGCTGAAACATGGTAGGACACTTGCCTGCAAAGATCGCCGTATGCTTGACTGTCCATAACGGCACACAATGGCTTCCCGAGCAGATGAATAGCATCCTTGAACAGCTCGGCGTTTGCGTCACGGTATTTGTTAGTGTAGATCGCTCAAAAGATGGCTCGGAAGAGTGGATAAACCAAAAAGCAGCTAGTAATCCACGGATCAAGGCTTTACCGCATGGCGTTCACTTTGGCGGTGCGGCGCGTAATTTTTTTAGAATTCTGCATGAAGTGGATTTTTCGGAGTTCGACTACATCAGCTTTGCCGACCAGGACGATATCTGGCTTCCTGACAAGCTTTCGCGCGCGCATGAGTTGTTGTGCAGCACGGGAGCAGATGCTTATTCCAGCAATGTCGTGGCATTCTGGCCTGATGGGCGCAAAGTATTAATCAGAAAATCCCAGCCACAGGTGAAATGGGATTTTTTATTTGAAGCTGCTGGCCCGGGCTGCACTTACGTGATGAAGCGTGAACTGGTTTATGCCCTCCAGGATTTATTGAAAAGCCGTTGGAACGAGGTTCAGCAGGTAGGCCTGCATGACTGGTTTGCCTACGCATTTGCCCGAGCCAATCATTATCATTGGGTGATTGATGATCATGCGGAGATTCTCTATCGTCAGCACGAAAAAAATCAGTTGGGAGTGAATACGGGACTTGCCGCATTTACCTGGCGTATGCGTCAGATAATAAGTGGCTGGGGCCTTCATCAGGCAGCGTTGATCGCTGATCTGGTCGGACAAGGCAATAACCCCTTTGTGCGCCGATGGAGCCAGGGTGGCAGATCAGGCTTGCTATGGTTGGCATTTCAGTCCGGGCAATGCCGACGCCGTCCGCTCGACAGGCTCTGGTTTTCCATGTCGTGCATTGCATTGGCTGTGATGGGATGGAACCCGTAGCACCCCATCGCGAGTTCAATGCCTGTACTTTTCAAAGCCTATCAAGATGTGGCGGGGTTTATGTCACCAAATTTCGTTGCCAAAGTAGTTTAATTAAACTTCTGCATCCTGGAACGCCTGCCCTGCCGCATCCTTTGCCGAAACAAGAGGCGCAGCCCCCTCCATAGGCCATTCAATCCCAATCACAGGGTCATTCCACGCGATGCATCGCTCGTAGTGCGGTGCGTAATAGTCGGTGGTCTTGTACAGAAAATCGGCCGACTCGCTTAGCACCACAAAGCCGTGCGCAAAACCCGGTGGCACCCACAGCTGCCGATGATTGTCTTCGCTCAGTTCCACGCCCACCCATTTGCCAAAGGTGGGCGAAGTCTTGCGAATATCCACCGCCACATCAAACACCGCCCCGCGCACCACCCGCACCAGCTTGCCCTGCGGCTGCTGGATCTGGTAGTGCAGCCCGCGCAGCACGCCCTTGGCGCTGCGGCTGTGGTTGTCCTGTACGAAGTTCAGAGCCAGACCCGTGGCTTGATCAAACGCCTGCTGGTTAAAGCTTTCATAAAAGAATCCACGTTCATCGCCAAACACCCTGGGCTCGATGATCAAAACATCGGCAATCGCCGTCGGCGTGACTTTCATGGCTGCGCTCCTTCGGTCAGCAAGCGCCGCAAATACTGACCATAGCCATTTTTGGCCAGCGGCTGGGCCAGCTTTTCCAGTTGTTCGGAGCTGATGAAACCGTTGCGCCAGGCAATTTCTTCCGGGCAGGCGATTTTCAGGCCCTGCCGGTGCTCCAGTGTGGCGATGAACTGGCCCGCTTCGAGCAAGCTGTCATGCGTTCCGGTATCGAGCCAGGCATAGCCGCGCTTCATGATTTGCACGCTGAGCTGGCCCAGGTCCAGATAGGCCTGGTTGACGGCTGTGATTTCCAGCTCGCCTCGCGCACTGGGCTTGACGGCTTTGGCAATGTCAACGACTTGCGTGTCGTAAAAATAGAGGCCGGTGACGGCATAGTTGCTCTTGGGCTGGAGCGGCTTTTCTTCAATGCTGCTGGCTTTGCCATTGGCACCGAATGCCACCACGCCATAACGCTCGGGGTCATGCACATGGTAGGCAAACAC
>JAYWDL010000053.1:0-2643 GCA_043779865.1 Polaromonas sp. | reverse complement strand
TCCAGATTCCTTCGCTTGAGCGCCTACTCTGTCAGGCCGGATTGAGACTGGACGTTAACAGACCAGACAGGGCTGAACAAGCAACTTTCACACGAATTGCCCTGTTACTTTGCATGGCCCGATGCAGACAGGGACTTGCGGCGCAGTGCCGAGCCCGGCCAAGGCGTGACGCAGCCAGGCTGGTCGGCTTCAGCAACCCAGGCCATCGTGTGGCAGGCAAATGCGCCAGCCGGGCCAGGCTCAGGCGCTGGGCGCCTTTTTTTGCTGGCGTTTCGTGAGGTAGGTGCCCAGCGCCACGACCAGAACAGCGCCTAAAACACCGCCGAACGTGACCGTTTGCTCGCTCATGACGCCAAACTGTGTCGTTACCGCCGGATCGGTCAACAGCATTTCGCCAGCCAGAAAGCCGAGCAGGGCTGCGCCAATCGTGATGATGATCGGGAAACGCTCCATGACTTTGGTGAGCAGCGTCGCGCCGAAAACAATCAGCGGAATGCTGACCAGCAGGCCGAGCACCAGCAGCGGCAAATTGCCTTTGGCGGCAGCCGCCACTGCCAGCACATTGTCCAGGCTCATGACCAGGTCGGCAATCAGGATGGTCCGGATGGCGACACCCAGGCTGTTGACTTCCTTGCCGTGCCCGTCTTCCTCTTCTTCGGCACTCAGCAAATCCACGCCAATGTAAACCAGCAAAATGGCGCCCACAATTTTCAGGTAAGGCAAAGACAGCAGCTGAATCGCCACAATGGTCAGCAAAATCCGCATGACGATGGCAGCAGCACTGCCCCAGAAAATCGCCTTGCCGCGCTGCTCGGGCTTGAGCGTTCGCGCTGCCAGCGCAATGACCACGGCGTTGTCGCCCGACAGCACGATATTGGCCAGAACGATGGAGCCAAAGGCACTCCAGAACAGGGACGAGGAAAGGTCGAGTCCGAAAAACATGGCAGCTCCGTTGTTATGAATAAAAAAAAGCGCCTGTTAGCGCTTTTTTTGTTCTTAGAGTTTAGCCGGGCTGGCGCACGCCCTCATTGGTAATACTGCTTACAGCAAGGCCTTGAGCAATTTCGCCATCTCCGACGGGTTGCGCGTGATGGTGAAGCCGCACGCCTCCATGATTGCCAGTTTGGCGTCCGCCGTGTCGGCGCCGCCTGAAATCAGCGCACCGGCATGGCCCATGCGTTTGCCGGCAGGCGCGGTCACGCCAGCGATGAAGCCGACGATCGGCTTTTTCATGTTGACCCTGCACCATTCGGCCGCTTCGGCTTCGTCAGGACCGCCAATTTCGCCAATCATGATGACGGCGTCGGTGTCCGGGTCGTCGTTGAAGGCACGCATCACGTCGATGTGCTTCAGGCCATTGATCGGGTCGCCGCCAATGCCGACAGCGGTGGACTGGCCCAGGCCGATTTCGGTCAGCTGCGCCACCGCTTCGTAGGTCAGCGTGCCGGAGCGGCTGACCACGCCAATGCGGCCCTTGCGGTGGATGTGACCGGGCATGATGCCGATCTTGATCTCGCCGGGCGTGATCAGGCCGGGGCAGTTGGGGCCGAGCAGCAGGGTTTCCTTGCCACCAGCCGCCACTTTGGCTTTCATGCGGTTGCGCACTTCCAGCATGTCACGGACCGGAATGCCTTCGGTGATGCAGATCGCCAGGTCGAGGTTGGCCTCAACGGCTTCCCAGATCGCAGCGGCTGCGCCTGCCGGCGGCACGTAAATGACCGAGACCGTCGCGCCGGTCGCCTGGGCGGCTTCAGTCACGTTGGCGAAAATCGGTATGCCTTCAAAGTTTTCGCCGGCTTTCTTGGGGTTCACGCCCGCCACAAAGGCTTCCTTGCCATTGGCGTAGTCGCGGCATATGCGGGTGTGGTACTGACCGGTCTTGCCGGTAATGCCTTGCGTGATGACTTTGGTGTTTTTGTTGATGTAGATCGACATGACTTTTCCTGATCGGTAGGCGTTGGCCGGGGCTTACTTGACGGCAGCGACGATTTTGGTCGCAGCTTCGGCCATGGTGTCTGCGGCAATGATGGGCAAACCGGAGTCGGCCAGCATTTTCTTTCCCAGTTCTTCGTTGGTGCCCTTCATGCGCACGACCAGCGGAACCGACAGGTTGACGGCCTTGCAGGCGGCGATGATGCCGTCGGCAATGGTGTCGCACATCATGATGCCGCCGAAGATATTGACCAGAATTCCCTTGACTTCAGGGTTCTTCAGCATGATCTTGAAGGCTTCGGTGACTTTTTCAGCCGTGGCGCCGCCGCCCACGTCCAGAAAG
Source organism: Polaromonas sp. (assembly GCA_043779865.1). Taxonomy (GTDB): domain Bacteria; phylum Pseudomonadota; class Gammaproteobacteria; order Burkholderiales; family Burkholderiaceae_C; genus Polaromonas. Next base: position 368 of record JAYWDL010000053.1, on the reverse strand, counting down.
TTGGCTGGCTCGCCGCCAAACAGTTTGATGGTGTCCATGGTGGCCATGGCCAGGCCGGCGCCATTGACCAGGCAGCCGATGTTGCCGTCCAGGCTGATGTAGGCCAGGTCAAACTTGCTGGCTTCGACTTCGGCCGCGTCTTCTTCGTCCAGGTCGCGGTAGGCGACGATTTCAGGGTGGCGAAACAGCGCGTTGGGGTCGAAGTTGAATTTGGCGTCGAGCGCCTTGATGTTGCCGTTGCCTTCAAGCACCAGTGGATTGATCTCGACCAGGCTGGCGTCGGTGTCCATGTAGACCTTGTACAGCTTCTTGAGCACATCCACCGCCTGGGCTGTGGAGCCCGGCGGCACGGTCATGCCGTCGGCCAG
>JAYWDL010000052.1:0-7748 GCA_043779865.1 Polaromonas sp. | reverse complement strand
GTGTACATGCTTAAAAAAGCATCGGCAATGGTTTTGCCGACGACCAGCAGCCCATGGTTGCGCAGCACCATGAAGTTGGCGGGCCCCAGGTCGGCCTGCAGGCGCGGCTTTTCATCATTGCGAAACGCCACGCCTTCATACGCGTGATACGCCAGCGACGCCAGCACGAAGGTTGATTGCTGGCTGATGGGCAATATGCCGCCGGCCTGCGCGCTGACCGCCACGCCGGTGCGCGTGTGGGTGTGCAGCACACAAGCCGCATCGGGGCGCGCCTCGTGCACCGCGCTGTGAATGACAAACCCGGCCGGATTGACGGGAAAGGGCGAGGCTATGACCTTGTTGCACTGCCCGTCGACCTTGACCAGGCTGGACGCCGTGATCTCGTCAAACATCAGGCCGTAAGGATTGATCAAAAAATGGTGCGTGCCGGGGCCTGACACGGACTCTGGCAGTTTGGCGCTGATGTGGGTGAACACCAGGTCGCTCCAGCCGTAAAGCGCGACCAGCCGGTAGCAGGCTGCAAGGTCGCAGCGCAACTGCCATTCTTCGGCGCTGACTGCATTTTTGAGTGAGGTTGCTGAATTTCCTGTCGAGCTATCCATGGTGCATGTCTCCTGTCTGGGTTAATAAAAAGCGGCGTCAGCAGCACGATACGCAAGGACTTGCCATCATGTCAGTAAGCCCCGGGACGCCCTTTTCTGTGTTCTAGCGCATGTCCAGCAAGCCGTGGTTTGCCGCACTTGTCCTGTCCATGCGGCATATTGCTATAAAAACAATAGCTGTCTACGCCCGTATTTCATGCGCCACAGGCCTGTTTGATCGATAAACAGGATCTATAGCCGCGCCATACCAACGCTTCAGTCGGCTTTGATCCTGGCACGCGCCACCACCTGTTTCCAGCGCGCCTGCTCGGTCTTGATGAACGCGGCGTACTGCGCTGGCGTGTCGCCAACGGGCTGGGCCGTGTCGCCGCGCAGGCGCTCGGTCGCAAGCGGGTTGCGCATGGCCTTGCCGCAGGCCTCGGCAATCTTGTCGATGGCCGCCTGCGACATGCTGGCCGGGGCATTCAGACCATACCACTGCGTCATTTCAAAGCCGGGATAGCCGCTTTCGGCCACAGTGGGTACGTCGGGCAGTTGGGGCAGGCGCTCCCGGGTGCCGGTGGCGATGCAGCGCAGCTTGCCCGACTTGATGTGCGCCAGAATGGCCGGCGCGCCCACGCTGGCGGCATCCAGCCGGCCGGCCAGCAGGTCGGTCAGCTGCGGGCCGGTGCCGCGGTAAGGCACATGCAGCACAAAAATATCGGAGACCATCTTGAGGTACTCAAACGCCAAGTGACCGGCGCTGCCGTTGCCCGCCGAGCCGTAGTTGAGCTGGCCCGGTCTGGACTTGGCCAGCGCGATGAATTCCTTCAGGTTTTTGGCTGGCACATCGGCATTGACCACATACAGGCTGGGCACCTTGGCCAGCAGCGAGATGGGCCTGAAATCGCGGTTGGTGTCAAACGGCAATCGGTCAAAAATGAAGGGGTTCACGGCGAAGGTTCCGATGTGCCCCAGGATGAGGGTGTGGCCGTCGGTGCTGGCCGCGCACTCCTGCATCGCGATGTTGCCGCTGGCGCCGGGCTTGTTGTCCACAAACACCGGCTGGCCAAGTGTTTTGCCGAGTTCATTGGCCGCCGAGCGCGCGACGATTTCCGAGCTGCCGCCCGGCGCAAACGGCACGATGAGGCGGATGGGTTTGCTGGGCCAGGTGTTTTGCGCATGCGCGCTGGCAAGCAGCCCGGGAAAGGCAGAAACTGCAGCCAGTGCGCCGCCGGCTTTCAGTCCCCGTTGAAGGGCGTTGCGGCGGGTATTGGATTGATTCACTGGAGTGCTCCTTTGGGCGATGCAGGGTCACTATAGAACGGCAACCAGACCCTGCAATGAGTGGTTTTACTAGTGGCGCAAGGGTTGACGAATGGCGGGAACCTGGAGCCGGCGTCGTTCAGAAAGTTTCGGGTTCTCCGGGTTTATACCGAGGCCTGTTGAGCAAATTGAATCCAACAATGGCTATGCAAATCAATTCATAGCAACGTCATCTGTTGTTGACGTCACCCAAGGAGCTTCTTCCATGCAAAAGGTGTTGCATATCAACCCTGAAAAATGCACTGGCTGTCTGCAGTGTGAAATGGCCTGTTCGTTCGAGAATTACGGCGTTTTCGCGCCCGCGAAGTCGCGCATCAAGGTGTTCGACTTTCACGACACCGGCAAGAAGGTGCCCTACACCTGCACCCAGTGCGACGAGGCCTGGTGCCTGCATGCCTGCCCGGTCGAGGCCATTGTGGTGGACAAGTTCACCGGCGCCAAGGTGGTGAATGAATCCACCTGCGTCGGCTGCAAGGTCTGCACCATTGCCTGCCCGTTTGGCACCATCAACTATGTGCAGGAAACCGGCAAGGTGCAAAAGTGCGACCTGTGCGGTGGCAACCCGGCCTGCGTCGAGGCTTGCCCGACCCAGGCCATCACTTTTATTGACGCCAACTGGACCGGCCTGGGCAAGATGCAGCAGTGGGCTGACAAGCTTGGCAACCAGCCTTGCGCTGTTTAAGGAGTCAAGAACATGTCCTGGGCTGGAAAAATCCTTCGCGTTAACCTGACTGCCGGCACTGTCACGCCGGAACCTCTGAACATGGGCTGGGCGCAGAGCTACCTGGGCTCAAGGGGCCTGGGCAGCAAATACCTGGTGTCCGAAGTGGACCCCAAGGTCGATCCCCTCTCGCCTGACAACAAAATCATCTGGGCCACAGGGCCGCTGACGGGCACCATGGCGTCCACCGGCGGGCGCTACACCGTCATCACCAAAGGGCCGCTGACCGGCGCCATTGCCTGCTCCAATTCAGGCGGCTACTGGGGCGCCGAGCTGAAGATGGCCGGCTGGGACATGATCATTTTCGAGGGCAAATCCCCCACGCCGGTCTACCTGTACATCAACGATGACACGGCCGAGTTGCGCGATGCGACCTGGCTCTGGGGCAAGAGCGTCTGGGAAACCGAAGGGCTGCTCAAGAAGGGCTTGCAGGACCCGCTGATGCGCGTCTCCAGCATCGGCAAGGCGGGTGAAAACGGCGTGCTGTACGCGGCCGTGGTGAATGACTTGCACCGCGCCGCCGGCCGCTCGGGCGTGGGCACCGTCATGGGAAGCAAGAACCTGAAGGCAATTGCCGTGCGCGGCACCAAGGGCGTGGGCAATATCCGCGATCCCAAGGCCTTCATGAAGGTGACCTACGAGAAGAAAAAAATCCTGCACGACAACGCCGTCACCGGCCAGGGCCTGCCGGCCTTCGGCACCCAGGTGCTGATGAACGTGATCAATGAAGTCGGTGCACTGCCCACCCGCAATCACCAGGATGTGCAGTTTGAAAGCGCCAAGGACATTTCGGCCGAAGCCATGGCCACGCCGCGCGACACCGATGGCAAGGCGCAGCTGGTAACGAACCAGGCCTGCTTTGGCTGCACTATTGCCTGCGGCCGGGTCAGCAAGATGGACAAGGGCCATTTCACGGTCGCCAACAAGCCGCAGTACTGGGGCGCGTCGGGCGGACTCGAATTTGAAGCCGCCTGGGCGCTGGGCGCCGCCAACGGCGTGAAAGACCTGGAAACGCTGCAATACGTCACCATGCTGTGCAACGAGGAAGGCATTGACCCGATCAGCTTTGGCGCAACACTGGGCGCGGTGATGGAGTTGTACGAAATGGGCGTGCTGACCGAAGCGCAGCTTGGCATTGCCGCGCCTTTCGGTTCGTCCGCCGCATTGGTCTTTCTGGCCGAAGAAACGATTTACAGCCGCGGCTTTGGCAAGGAAATCGGTCAGGGTTCCAAGCGACTGACGGCCAAATACGGCTATCCCGATTTGTCGATGTCGTCCAAAGGCCAGGAGTTTCCGGCTTATGACGGCCGTGCCATTCAGGGTATTGGTCTGGCGTATGCCACATCCAACCGGGGCGGCTGCCATTTGCGCGGCTACACCATCGCGTCCGAAGTGCTGGGCATTCCAGTCAAAACCGATCCGCTGGAGCATGAAGGCAAGCCCGAACTGGTCAAGGCTTTTCAGGATGCAACGGCGGCTTTCGACTCGGCCGGGATATGCGTGTTCACCTCCTTCGCCTGGGGTCTTGCCGATGTGGCGCCCCAGATTCAGGCGGCCTGTGGCGAACAGTTCACCACCGAGGAACTGGAAAAAATCGGCGAGCGCATCTGGAACATGGAGCGGGAATTCAACAATGCCGCCGGCTTTACCAAGGCCGATGACTCGCTGCCCAAGCGCTTGCTGACCGAGGCGGCCAAAACCGGCCCGGCCAAGGGTAAGGTCAACATGCTGGCCGAGATGCTGCCGAAGTACTATGCCGCGCGTGGCTGGGACAGCGAAGGCGTGCCCACAGCTGAGACCCGCGAGCGCCTGAGTCTTTAAAAGCTTTGTCCTCCCACGAGGTCAGAGGTGGGCACTGCTTGCAGGCTCACCTCTTTTTATTCTGGAGATCAATGTATGACTCACCACGTCATCCTGGGCGCAGGTCCGGCCGGTGTGATTGCCGCTGAAACTATCGCCAAGCATGCGCCACACGACCGCATCACGCTGGTCGGAGACGAGGCCGAGCCGCCGTACTCGCGCATGGCGATTCCCTACCTGTTGATGGGCAACATTGATGAGCCGGGCACTTACCTGCGCAAAAGCCCGTCGCATTTTGCCGATTTGAAGATAAATCAGCTCTTGGCGCACGCTACATCAGTGGATATAGCTATTAAAAGAATAGCACTCAACACTGGCGAATACCTCAGCTATGACCGGCTGCTGATTGCCACCGGCTCGCGCCCTGCCCGCCCGCCGATTCCGGGCATCGACTGCGCCGGCGTACACCCCTGCTGGACGCTGGCCGATGCGCGCAAGATCATGCTGCTGGCCCAGCCCGGCGCGCGCGTGCTGCAGATGGGCGCGGGTTTCATCGGCTGCATCATCATGGAAGCGCTCATGCAGCGCGGCGTTCAGCTCAGCGTGGTCGAAATGGGCGACCGCATGGTGCCGCGCATGATGGGGCCGGTGGCTGGCGGCATGATTCGCGACTGGTGTGAAGCCCAGGGAGTGCAGGTGTTTACCGGCACCCGGGTTGAGGCGATTGACCCCGGCGCGCCGCTGTCGGTGCGGCTGTCCAGCGGGCAGACCGTGCTGGCCGATCTGGTCATCAGCGCTACCGGCGTCAAGCCCAACATCAGCTTTCTGGAAAATTCCGGCATCACCTGCCTGCAGGGCGTGCTGACCGACGAGCATCTGCAAACCAGCGTGCCCGGTGTCTATGCCGCCGGCGACTGCGCCGAAGCTTTTGACAAGGTCAGCGGCACGACTCTCGTCAGCGCCATCCAGCCCAACGCAGCCGAGCAGGCCCGGGTGGCCGCGCTCAACATGGTGGGACAAAAAACCGAGTTGAAGGGCGTTACCCAGATCAACGTGCTCGATACGCTGGGCCTGATTTCCACCAGCTTTGGCAACTGGCAGGGCGTTCCCGGCAGCGAGCAGGTCGAGCTGACCGACCGCCAGGCCAACGGCGGCAAGGGCCGCCATCTGAGCCTGCAATTCAAGGACGATGTGATGGTCGGCTGCAACAGCGTCGGCTGGACCGACCATGTCGGCGTGATGCGCGGGCTGGTCGAAGGCGCCGTTCACCTCGGCCCCTGGAAGGACCGGCTGAAACGCGACCCGACCCAGCTGATGCAAGCCTACCTGGCCAGCGCCCAGGGGCAAGGCCAGTGGAACGGCGCCAGCGACGGGCAGCGGCGATGAAGGTCACTTTCAAGCTGTTTGCCACGCTCACCGACTACCTGCCTCTATCGGCGCGCCGCAGCAACATCATCGAGCTGGACGTGGCTGCTGACGCGTCCATCAGCCAGATCATCGCGCCCTTCGGCCTGCCTCCCCAACTGGTTCATCTGGTGCTGGTCAATGGCCACTACATCCAGCCCGGGCAGCGCCTGAGCCGCACGCTGGTTGAAGGCGACGTACTGGCCATCTGGCCGCCGATTGCCGGCGGCTGAGCCGGTGCAGGCGCATTATGCCGAGGAATTCGAGCGCGACATGGGCTGCACCGACGCCGAATGGCTGGGCTGGTTGCCTGCCGCGCTGGGCGACAACGCCTGGCAGCGCGACGGGTCTTCGGTGCAGGTCGTTATTCCCCCGGGAAACCTGCAGATTCACTGGCAGCCGGCGCCGCCCCGCAGCTTGGGCCAGTTCCGCATTCCGCGCCTGCTGGTGCGCTTTGCCTTCGCCGGGCTGGATGACCGCCAGCGCTATGCCTTCATGAGGCGCTTCGATCTTTATATGCAGCGCGGCGGCGGCTGATGTTTCGGTCTTCCCGCTTTGGCCCTCTTGAGCTGTGCCGGCATTGAGTTTGACTGTTATGCGACCATTGAGGGTTAATCAAGATAACCCAGGAAGAAAGCAGCCTTGACTTTTCAAACCCAGTACCAGCAAAAACGTATGCCCGCCGCCGATGCCATCCGTGTTGTCAAAAATGGCGACACGGTAGTGATTCCCACAGCCGTGGGCGAGCCGCCTGCCTTGCTGACGGCGCTTTCTGAAGCCCGGCGCGATTTTCGGGATGTCCAGGTCGCGCAAATCCTGCCGATGCGTCACTACGGCTATTACGACCCTGAAACGGCAGAGCACGTGCGCCACACCGCCTATTTTTTCAGCGGCATCTCGCGGCCGGGTGGGAAAGACGGCTGGATTGACTTCATCCCGGCTTATTTTTCCGAGCTTCCCGACTTGCTCAATCGCAAGCTGATTGCCTCCGAAGTGGTTTTTTCCATGGCCTCGCCGATGGACGAGCACGGCTTTTTCTCGCTCTCGCTGGCAGCCGATTACACGATGGCGGCGATTCAAAATGCCCGCGCCGTGGTGCTGGAAGTAAACCCGTTTGTGCCCTTTGCCAACGGCAACTGCCACATCCATATTTCGCAGGTCACCGCGCTGACCGAGAATGAAGCGCCGCTGCTTGAAGTCGGGCTGCCCAAAATCGGCCCGGTGCAGGAAGCCATCGGCAAGTACGTGGCCGACATGATTCCGGACGGTGCAACGCTGCAGATCGGCTACGGCGGCATTCCGGATGCGGTGGTGATGCAGCTGACCGGCAAGCACGACCTGGGCGTGCATACCGAAATGATCGGCGACGGCATCATGACGCTGGTGGAAGCCGGCGTCATCACCAACCGCAAGAAAAACTATCAACCCGGCAAGATGCTGGCGACCTTTGCACTCGGCTCCAAAAAGCTGTACCAGTTCCTGCACCGCAATCCGGCGCTTGAGATGCACCCGGTCGATTTCACCAACGACCCTTACCTGGCCGGACAAAATGACAAGCTGCATGCCATCAATGCAACGATGCAGGTCGATTTCATGGGCCAGTGCGGCTCGGAGAGCCTGGGCTTTTCCCCCTACTCGGGTACCGGTGGCCAAACCGATTTTGTCCGCGCTGCCAACCGCTCCAGAGGCGGAAAAGCCTTCATCGTGTTGCCATCGACGGCGAAAAACGACACCATTTCGCGCATCGTTCCCACGCTGTCCGCCGGCACGCATGTCAGTACCAGCAAGAACGACATCAATTATGTGGTGACCGAATACGGCGTTGCCCAGCTGCGTGGCAAGACCGCGCACCAGCGCTGCGAAGCGCTGATCGGCATTGCGCACCCGGATTTCCGGGGCGAGCTGCGCGACGCTGC
>JAYWDL010000051.1:0-2651 GCA_043779865.1 Polaromonas sp. | reverse complement strand
GGCTTGCGTCAGATAGGGAAGGGTCATGAAGGAAGACTACCGTAAAAAAGGCCGGCGCCTCGCGGCCCGGCCTTTTAAGGAGAGACAGGGTCTCAGGGGTTTTTAGCGGGATTCATCACTGCATCAGGCACCTTGCTGCTGGGCGGTGCAACAGCGGTGGCGGCAGGCGAATGCGCGCCCGCTGCTTCCAGCGGTTTGGGGGATTGAGGCGCCAAGTACGCAAAAGCGCCAGGATCGCTGCAGGGCGGCGTTGCAGTCGGCGGCTTGGTCTCCTTGACTGCGGTCTGGGCAGATTTGTAGTAACTCGCAGCCACCTTGTCTTGCGACTGGCACAACTGGTAGGTATCGACTTTGGCAGACCAGGCTGTCTTGGCGGCAGCCTCTGCAGCCTTGCTCTTGGCTTCTTCGTTCAAGGCAGGAAGTTTGGCCAGCGCCAGCGTGGAAGCACTCAGCAGCAAGCCGGCAATCAAAATATTTTTCATAAAAATCCTCGCTATTTATACCTGGACTGTCGGGCTGGGCGGCACCGGTTCACTGCGCTGAGCAGGAATACGGCCTGCCTTGACGTCGTCATACCAGTACTCATGGTGTTCTTTGGCCCAGGTTTCATCGACATAGCCGGTTCTCATGGCTTTGTAGGCATCCTGCATGCCGATGGTGCCCAGATAAATATGCCCAAGAAACATGGCCATCATGAACACCGTGGCCACAGCATGCACCATGTGCGCGACTTGCATGGTCGCCCGTTCGTACACCAGACCAGGCAAAATTTTGTCCAGCACGAAACCGGATGACACCACTATCAGCCCAAGAAAGAACACGCCGCCCCAGAAGACAATTTTTTCACCCGGGTTGAAGCGATTGGAGGCAGGCTCTGCACCGGAAAAAAGGCCTCCGCCTTTGAGTAACCAGTTCAAATCGCCCTTCTGTGGCCAGTTGTCGCGCAGGAAGGTGACGAATACAACAACCAGCGACACGGCAAACAGGGGGCCGGCAAAGTTGTGCATGTTTTTGAGCACATAGGTCAGCCAACCAAACAGCATGCCGCCCATGACTGGAAGCACGAAGAACTTGCCAAAAGCCATTACCAGGCCCGAGATGGCCAGAATGGAGAAAGCGATCGCGTTGGACCAGTGTGCTGCGCGCTCAAACGGCGTGAAGCGCTCAATCCTTCGGCCTGTTTGCGCACCATGGGTTTTAATTGGACCCTTGCTGAAATAATAGATTGCAATTGCAAGCACTGCAATCAGCAGCAGCGAGCCCCCGTAAGGGATCAGCCAGTTATTGCGTACTTGGCGCCATGCTTCGCCGGCATTGGTTACACGCGAGCCGGGGTATTGCACGAACGGCTGAATCAGATTGCCAGCTTCTGGCGATTCGCTTTTGGGCAGGCTGCTGTAGCCCGTGACACCCGCACCCACCTGGCGCCACATGGGCGCGTTGTTGCCAGGCTGGACTTTGGCCCGTTCTCCGTTGCTTTGCTGGGCGTAGTTGGGGTCAAGGCTGGCGTCGGGCTTGACCTCAAAAATGTTTTGGCTCTGAATGCCACCTGTCGCCGCCGGACGTGCAGGCATTGCAGGCTGCTGCGTGATCACACCTGACGCCTGCGCGCCGGAAGCCGACTGCGCTGACTGATTGGGCGGAGTGGCAGGCGTTTGCGCACTGACCCATCCAGCGAAGCCAAGCGCTATTAAAACTATAGCTAGTTGCATACGTTTCATAAGGCCTCCAGCTACTATTTCGTAGTATTCATCTTGGAATATTCATTCTGGGAGTTCTGGGCTCTAGCCTTGAGCCCCTGCTCCCAGCTGGTCTTGTCACCCGGCTTCCAGCCTGGCGCCACAAACGGGTCTTCCGCGCCCTGATAGGCCGGAACGTCACTTTTGACGCCATAACCGGTTTGCGGCTTTTCGCCACAGGCGGCAAGTGCCATAACAGCAACAGTTGTCAGTGCAAGACGCATCATGACTTGGCTCCTGCAGGCGGCTGACCTGCCTGTTTGGAGCCATAGGCCGTACCCCAACCCCAGACTTCGGCGCCCTTGCCGCGCTGCACAACCCGGTTGCGGAAAATGTCGGCGACCACATCGCCATCGCCAGCGAGCAAGGCCTTGGTCGAACACATCTCGGCGCAAGCCGGCAATTTACCTTCTGCCAGGCGGTTGCGGCCGTATTTTTCAAACTCAGCCTGGCTGCCGTTGACTTCAGGGCCACCGGCGCAGAAAGTGCATTTGTCCATCTTGCCGCGCACGCCGAATGTGCCGGTTGACGGAAACTGAGGTGCGCCGAACGGGCAGGCGTAAGAGCAGTAGCCGCAGCCGATGCAGATGTCCTTGTCGTGCAGCACCACGCCTTCATCGGTGCGGTAAAAGCAGTTGACGGGGCAAACCGCCATGCAAGGCGCGTCGCTGCAGTGCATGCAGGCAACCGAAATGGATTTTTCGCCGGGGACGCCGTCGTTGAGCGTGACCACGCGGCGGCGGTTGACGCCCCAGGGCACCTCGTTTTCGTTTTTACAGGCGGTGACGCAGCCGTTGCATTCAATGCAGCGCTCCGCATCACAGACAAATTTCATGCGTGCCATAGTTCTTCTCTTTATGCTTTCTCGACGTTGCAAATCGTCGTCTTGGTTTCCTGCATCATGGTCACACT
>JAYWDL010000050.1:0-2654 GCA_043779865.1 Polaromonas sp. | reverse complement strand
GACTGAACTCTTTGTGGGCCAGTACCCTAAGCTACACTAACGCAGTGCGCAACTGGCGATAGGCTTCACGGGTTTTGCCGATTCTTGATGCTGACGTGGGACACCACAGGGAAGCGCACCGTTTGAAGCCGTTTGGCCAAAAAGCGTTCAGCCGTTCGCCTGGGCAGCCCTTGCTTCCTTTGGTTCTCGCGTTGAGCCAAAGGACAAGGAACCGAAGTCTTGAAGGACTGCCATGTACCACCGCAACATTCTGATTGAACAGACCGACCCCGAAATTTTTGCCGCCATCCAGGCCGAAAACGCCCGGCAAGAGCAGCACATCGAGCTGATCGCCAGCGAAAACTATGCCTCGCCCGCCGTCATGGCCGCGCAGGGCTCACAACTCACCAACAAATACGCCGAAGGCTACCCCGGCCGCCGCTACTACGGTGGCTGTGAACATGTGGACGTGGCCGAGCAGCTTGCCATTGACCGAGTCAAACAAATCTTTGGCGCCGACGCCGCCAATGTGCAGCCACATTGCGGCGCTTCAGCCAACGAGGCAGTGTTTCTTGCCTTTTTGAAGCCCGGCGACACCATCATGGGCATGTCGCTGGCCGAAGGCGGCCACCTGACGCACGGCATGGCGCTGAACATGAGTGGCAAATGGTTCAACGTCGTTTCTTACGGTCTCAATGACCAGGAAGCAATCGACTACGACGCGATGGAGCGCAAGGCGCACGAATCCAAACCAAAACTGATCATTGCCGGCGCCAGTGCTTACTCGCTTGCTATTGATTTTGAACGCTTTGCCAAGGTGGCCAAGGACGTGGGGGCGATCTTCATGGTCGATATGGCGCACTACGCCGGCCTGATTGCCGCCGGCATCTACCCTAACCCGGTGCCGCATGCCGATATCGTGACCTCGACCACCCACAAAAGCCTGCGCGGCCCGCGCGGCGGCATCATCCTGATGAAAGCCCAGCACGAAAAAGCCATCAACAGTGCCATCTTTCCCGGGTTGCAGGGCGGCCCGCTGATGCATGTGATTGCCGCCAAGGCCGTGGCCTTCAAGGAAGCGCTGTCGCCAGAGTTCAAGACCTATCAGCAGCAAGTCCTGAAAAACGCCCAGATCGTCGCCGAAACCCTGACCCAGCGCGGCCTGCGCATTGTCAGCGGCCGCACCGAAAGCCACCTCATGCTGGTGGACTTGCGCGCCAAAGGCATCACCGGCAAGGAAGCCGAAGCCGTTCTGGGCAGCGCCCACATGACCATCAACAAAAACGCGATTCCGAACGACCCGGAAAAGCCGATGGTCACCAGCGGCGTGCGCATTGGCACACCGGCCATGACCACACGCGGCTTCAAGGACGAAGAAGCGCGCATCACCGCCAATCTGGTGGCAGATGTGCTGGACAAGCCGCGCGATGCGGCCAACATTGAAGCGGTTCGAGCCAAGGTTCATGCTTTGACCAGCCGCTTTCCGGTGTACGGCTGACTGCAATGAATGGCGTGGTAGCTATTATTTTGATAGCTGCTTGCACCCGTACTTATTGCGCAAGCGACTTTAAACGCTTGAAAAGTAGCTGGGGGCACGCGTGAAATGTCCTTTTTGCGGTCACCTTGAAACCCAGGTTGTCGAAACCCGGGTTTCCGAAGACGCAGACTTCATACGCCGCCGCCGCCAGTGCGGCGCGTGTGAAAAACGTTTCACCACCTATGAGCGGCCCGACGTCAGCTTTCCCTCCATCGTCAAAAAAGACGCTCGCCGCACCGACTACCAGCGCAGCAAAATCCTGGGCTCCATGACCCTGGCGCTGCGCAAACGCCCAGTTAGTACTGAGCAGGTGGACGCAGCGGTCGAACATATCGAAGAAACGCTGCTGAACCTCGGCCTGCGCGAAGTCGCCTCAAGCCGCCTGGGTGAACTCGTCATGCTGGAGCTGAAAAAGCTCGACAAAATTGCCTACATCCGCTTTGCCAGCGTTTATCGGAGTTTTGAGGATATTGACGAGTTCAAGACGCTGGTGGATGAGGTGCGGCGGTAGCCAGAGCGCTGTGGACCATGGGCTGGGGGGGTTACGTTTTGAGACGTGTCAACTTCCCTGTTTCACATCCTTAGGGACGTGGAAATCACCAAAATACCTTCGTCATCGCGAGGCCGCAGGTCGTGGCGATCCATCGCCCTTAAAGCGCAGCCATGGATTGCCGCGCTACGCTCGCAATGACGAAAGTGAATGACTGGCATGTTTGTAATTTCCTGCTCCCTTATATTCCCAATTTCACGGCTTTAAATTCCCTGATTTACGTTGATCGATTCCCAATTGCACGATACCATCGTGCAACCATGAACGCCCCAGCCCCACTCTATTTGCGTCGCATCGAAGCGCGTGTCGCCGAGGCGCTGACAGACACGCCCGTCGTATTAATCGCCGGTCCAAGGCAAGCCGGTAAGACAACATTGGTACGCCAGATGGCTGGCGCAGGGATGCGTTACCTTACGCTTGACGATGAGCTGACTCTGTTGGCAGCCAGGGAAGACCCGGTAGGGATGATTCGCAGTCTGGATAGAGCCGTCATTGATGAAATCCAGCGAGCCCCGCCGCTCTTGCTTGCCATCAAGAAAACCGTTGATGAGGACAGGCGCCCCGGACGATTCCTGCTGACGGGGTCGG
>JAYWDL010000049.1:0-7771 GCA_043779865.1 Polaromonas sp. | reverse complement strand
GGCGTTCGGCGGGCTGATTGAAGCCATTCTCAGCATTGGGCTTGCTGAACAGCGCGGCAAACTGGCCGGCCACCTCGCCCAGTTCAATGCGGTCCTGCGGCCGCTTGGGACCGGCCAGGCTGGGCGTGACATCGCCCAGGTCGAGCTTGACAACGTGCGAGTAATCAATCTCGCCTGCTTTTGCCACGCCGAACAGGCCTTGCGCCCTGAAGTAAGCCTCGAACGCCTCGATTTCTTCGTCGGTGCGGCCGGTGCCCCTGAAGTAATCAATGGTTTTTTCATCGACCGGGAAAAAGCCCATGGTGGCGCCGTATTCAGGCGCCATGTTGCCGATGGTGGCGCGGTCGGGCAATGTCAGTGTTCGCGTGCCTTCACCAAAAAACTCGACAAACTTGCCAACAACTTTCTCCTTGCGCAGGGTTTCAGTCACCCGCAGCACCAGATCGGTAGCCGTCACGCCTTCGCGCAGCCGGCCGGTCAGTTCCATGCCCACCACGTCGGGCGTCAGGAAATACACCGGCTGGCCCAGCATGGCGGCTTCCGCTTCAATGCCGCCAACGCCCCAGCCGACGACACCAATGCCGTTGATCATCGTGGTGTGGCTGTCGGTGCCGACCAGCGTGTCGGGGTAATACACATCGTCACTGGTTTTGTGGACGCCACGCGCCAGGAATTCCAGATTGACCTGGTGGACGATGCCAAAGCCGGGAGGCACGACGCCAAAGGTGTCAAAGGCCTGCATGCCCCACTTCATGAATTCGTAGCGCTCGCGGTTGCGCTGGAATTCAAGCTTCATGTTCAGGTCGATCGAATCCTTGGCTCCGTAGTAATCGACCATGATCGAGTGATCGACCACCAGATCGACAGGCACCAGCGGCTCAATCGATTTCGGATTCTTGCCCAGCTTCACGGCCACGCTGCGCATGGCGGCCAGGTCGGCCAGCAGCGGCACGCCGGTAAAGTCCTGCAGCACGACGCGCGACACGACAAAAGGAATCTCTTCGCTGCGGTCCGCATTGGGACGCCAGTTGGCCAGTTGCCCGACATGCACTGGCGTCACCTTTTTCCCATCGCAGTTGCGCAGCACCGATTCAAGCACGATGCGCATGGACACCGGCAGCCGCGAGACCTTGGGAAACTGCTGCGCCAGTGCCGGCAGCGAGTAAAACTTTCCGGTCTTGCCCGAGGCAGTCTGGAAAGTCTTGAGTGTGGATGCAAAAGCGTGGGGACCTGAGCGAGCAAGGGTGGGCGTTGTGGCCATGACAGACTCCTTTTGTTAAACCAGCAGCCTCCATTCTGGCAGGCGCCATGCGGATTGGGTAGAGTACAGCTGCATTCCCTAGAGCGCAGCCTGCGCTTGGCACCATCGATTTCTGGCGGCACTTTGCCTTTCCTGCCTTTTTTCGCAGCCATCTGCCCAACCAGCTGCCTGTATGCCAGGTGCAAAAAACTCGGGCATGGAACCGTGGCAGTCCCGGAAACGTCAATGAAGGCAGTGATTGCTACTTTTTTGATAGCTTACTTCGACCGCAGGACATGCGCAAACTCGGTAATTGACCCAGTATTCCTGGTCACGGGCCGCAGCAGGCCGCCTTATCCCGCAAAGACATGCGCCTGGCCAGTTACCGTAATGCTCACCATGGCCCCTGCAGCCGGCGCATGCAGGCCCGGGCTATGCACCTGCAGCGGTGTGTCTGCCACAGCAGCCTCATCTGGCCGACAACTTGCCCTGGCGCTGCGCAACAGGCGTACCGACAGCACAGTGACGGCGCCGCCAAAATCGGTCTCCAGCACCTCGCCGTAACATGCGGACGGGTACTGGCCCTGCATGGCGACTTCTGCCGGAACTTCGGCGACCTGTAGCTGTTCGGGTCTAAGCATGATCTGCGCCGGTCCGCTACGCTGGCTTTCATCAACCTCTATGCGTCCCAGCGCACAGTCGGCCCAGCCGCCTGCCAGTTGCGCTGGCAGCACGATGGTTTCGCCCAAAAAGCTGGCGATTGCCGGGTCGCTGGGTCGAAGATAAAGGTCAAGCGGCCGACCCGACTGCACCAGCCGGCCTTCACGCATGACAGCGACCTGGTCAGCAAACGACAAGGCCTCTGACTGGTCATGGGTGACAAGAATGGTGGTGATGTCTGCGCTGCCAAGCAGCCGGGCGACTGCCTTGCGGGTGCTGGCGCGCAAGCCAGTGTCCAGCGCTGAAAAAGGCTCATCGAGCAGCATCAGCCGGGGCCGCTGGGCCAGTGCCCGCGCCAGGGCGACGCGCTGCTGCTGGCCGCCCGAGAGTTCGTGGGGCCGGCGCGCCAGCATGGCAGTGTCAAGCGCCACCATGTCCATCAGTTCGGCAATGCGTTCGGCGCGCTGCGGCGTATTGCGGGGCAGGCCAAAGCCGACGTTGTCAGCGACGGTGAGATGCGGAAACAGGGCGCCGTCCTGCGGGACGAAACCGATGCCGCGCCGGTGCGCCGGTACCGCATTGGCGCCGTCGGCCAGCACCTGACCACCCAGCATCACACGACCCTCATCGGGCGCCTCGAAACCGGCAATGATGCGCAGCAGCGTGGTCTTGCCTGAACCCGATGGCCCGACAATCGCCGTGCGGCTGCCTGCGGCAATGCTGAGGTCAATCCCGTCGAGCACGGCCACGGCGCCGTAATATTTGCGCACCGCGCACAGTTCCAGGGAAGTCATCGGCCGGCGGTCCGTTTTGATTGGGTGTAAAGCAGCCAGGTCATGGGCAGCGAGAGCAGCACCATGATCAATGCGTAGGGCGCAGCCGCGGCGTAATCAATCTCGCTGCTGTAGGCCCAGAACCCGGTGGCCAGGGTGCGCGTGCCGTTGGGCGCAAGCAGCAAGGTGGCGGTAAGTTCGTTGGTGATGCCCAGCGCGACCAGTGCCACGCCGGCAGCAGCACCGGGTGCGGCCAGCCGCATGGTGATGGCCCACAAGGCGCGGGCCGGCGAGCGCCCCAGGCTGCGGGCGGCATATTCCAGTTCGACCGGCGCCTGGGCAATGCCGGCCCTCAGGCTGATCAGCGCGCGCGGCAAAAACATCAGCGCATAGGCCAGCAGCACCGTCACCACTGTCTGGTAAATCGGCAGGGCCACACGGACAGTGACCGTCACCAGCGCCAGGGCAACTACGACACCAGGCAGCGATCCCACCAGGTAGTTGCAGGCCTCCAGCACGCGCTGCAGCCGCCCGGGCGAGCGAATGGAGAGCCAGGCCATGGGCACGGCAGCCAGCGTGGTCAGCAGCGCCCCGGCGACTCCCAGCGCCAGCGTCTGGCCCACGGCAGGAGCTATCTCGCCCAAGCGCCACACGCCGGCCCCGCCAGCGACCAGCCAGCGCACCAGCGTGACCAGAGGTACACCGAGCGCAAGCAGCGTCGTGAGCAGGGGCAGCAACAGGCACAGTAGCGTGAAGCGGCCCAGGCGCCGCCGCTGCGGCAGTCGCGCGGCGCCACTGCCAAGACGGGCATAACGCTCGTTGCCGCGGGCGGCTGACTCCAGCCCCAGCAGCGCAAAACAGCAGAGCACCAGCACGCCTGACAGCATGTTGGCGGCAGGGCCGTTGTAGGTGGACTGAAACTGGTCAACGATGGCGGTCGTAAAGGTGTCGAACCGGATCATGACGTACAGGCCATATTCCGCCAGCAGATGCAGGCCGACCAGCAGCGAGCCGCCGCAAATTGCCAGCCGCAACTGCGGCAGCACGACGCGAAAGAAGACAGCCCAGGGGCTTGATCCCAGTGACGCCGCGGTGTCTTCCATGCCCGGATCGAGCCGCCGCAACGCTGCGGCAACCGGCAGATAGAGAAACGGGAAATAGGCGATCACCGACACCAGTACGCCAGCCGGCAAACCGTGCAGGCCAGGCGCCACGGTGATCCAGGCATAGCTGTGTACAAACGCCGGCACGGCCAGCGGCGCGACCGCAAGCCAGGCCCAAGTGCGTGCAGCAGGCAAGTCACTGCGCTCGGTCAACCAGGCCAGCGCTACCGCGAGCACTGCGCACAGTGGCACGGTAACCACCACCAGCAGTGCGGTGTTGACCAGAAGTTCGCCCACGCGCGGCCGGAAAATAAGGGCAGATGCGGTTTCCCACCCGGCCTGCAAGGTCACCCAGGCTACAAATCCCAGCGGCACCAGGGACAACAGGGACACGACCAGCGCAGCACTGCCGATCCATGAGATGGGACTGCGGCGGCGGCGCGGTCTGTGTGCGACCGGCAATGCTTGACCCACTGCCATGGCAGACGCCTTGGCGGTGACAGTGTCAGCATTGACCGGAAGGAGGATTGCGCTCACGGGAAGAAAGTGTGGTCAGGTCAAGGTGATCAGGCCCGCTATCTCAGCCAAACCGGTCGGCGCACGCTCATCACCATTGCCAGGGTCAGAGCAGCCCAGCCTGGGTCATCAGCTCACTGACTTTTTTGCTGTTCAGCCTGGAAGGGTCTACTTTGGGGGCCTGCAAGTCGGCCAATGGGACCAGCCTGGGATTGGAGGCGGCGCCGGTTCCCACCGCGTATTCGTAGGAATCACCGGTTTTCAAAATCTCCTGGCCGCCCTTTGCGGTCAGCCATTGCACAAAGGCCTGGGCTTCAGGCTTGCGCTTGCTGGAAGCCATGACACCGCCTCCGGACAGGCTGACAAAAGCACCCGGATCCTGGTTACGAAAGTAATGCAGATCGGTGTTGTTGCTGTTCTCACCCGTCTTGGCCTGGTCGCCAAAACGGTAGTAGTGGTAGATCACTCCAGCCTCGACTTCCCCGGCATTGACAGCCTTCAGCACCACACCGTTGCCTTTATAGAGAACTGCGTTGTCTTTCATGCCCTTGAGCCAGGCCAGGGTGGCGGCCTCGCCCTTTAGCTCCAGCAGTGCGCTGACAATCGCCTGGAAGTCAGCCCCGGCCGGTGATGCGGCCCAGCGGCCCTTCCAGTTCGGGCTGGCCAGGTCCATCAGGGACTTGGGCAACTGGGCTGGTGTGAGCTTTGCCTTGTTATAGACAAACACGGTACTGCGGGCAGCGATACCGACCCAGCGACCATGCCCGGGGCGATAGCTTGCAGGCACCTGGGCCAGCGTTGCCGGATTAAGGGGCGCAAACAGGCCGGCCGCATCCACCAGTGCCATCGCAGGCGAATTTTCGGTCAGGAATACATCAGCAGGTGTTGCCGCTCCCTCCTGGACGATCTGGTTGCCCATTTCGGTGTCGCTGCCATTACGCAGGGTCACCTTGATGCCGGTCTCGCGGGTAAACGTTTGCGCCCAGGCCTTGGTCAGGCTGGCGTGTTGCGCGTTGTAAACAACAATGCCTTCAGCGCTGGGCGTAAGCGCTGGCGTTGTCTGGGCCATGGAAACCAGTGGAGCGGAGATGAAGGTCAGTCCCAGAACGGCCACACTCGCAAAAGACGCCAGAGACGGAAAAGAAAATTTCATAAAACACCTTTTAAAAAATAGTCGTTTGCAGGACTGGCAAGCCAGAACCTGCAAGCATCAGTCCTACACGTCATCGCCATGCTGAAACCCTCAGCAATGCAAATGCGAATTGTTTTCATCTATATTCTACTCCCGCTGCCGCACTGCCGTTACCGGTACACCGCCCAGCATGGGCGAGCACAAAGAACTGCGCATGTCCTGATTCCCTGTTGTCGCGCTGGCAGCGCTTTTGCCTGATGCATCGCCATTAAAAAAGCCCCGCTGTTATCACAGTGGGGCTTTTTTAATGCGCCAGCCGGCCGTCCAGGCCGCCGGCTTTTCAAAAAGTCAACTTCAGACGGGTGCGCTTTCTTTCACGGTATCGGCCAGATCGGTGTAATCCTGGACCTGGTCAAAATTAAGGTACTGGTATACCTGTTCGCTGGCGGCCGTCAGGACCTTCATGTCGGCCATGTACTCTGCCCTGGTCGGAATGCGGCCGAGCTTGGCACAGATTGCAGCCAGCTCGGCGGAACCGAGGTACACATTGGAGTTCTTGCCGAGGCGGTTCGGAAAGTTACGGGTCGAAGTTGAGAACACGGTAGCGCCCTCTTTCACCTGCGCCTGGTTGCCCATGCACAGGCTGCAGCCCGGCATTTCCATGCGTGCACCAGCCGCGCCCAGCACGCCGTAATGACCTTCCTCGCTAAGCTGCTTGGCGTCCATTTTCGTGGGCGGCGCCACCCAGAGCTTGACCGGGATGTCGCGCTTGTTTTCAAGCAATTTTGAAGCAGCGCGGAAGTGGCCGATGTTGGTCATGCAGCTGCCGATGAACACTTCGTCGATCGGGCTGCCAGCCACATCGCTCAGGGTTTTCACATCGTCCGGATCATTCGGGCAGGCCACGATGGGCTCGTGAATGTCGGCCAGGTCGATCTCGATAACGGCGGCATATTCGGCATCCGCATCGCCCTTGAGCAGTTGCGGGTCGGCCAGCCAGGCTTGCATGGCGGCAATGCGGCGCTTGAGGGTGCGCACATCCGAGTAGCCCGTCGCAATCATCCACTTCAGCATCGTGATGTTGCTGGTGATGTACTCGATGATGGGTTCCTTGTTCAGGTGAACCGTGCAGCCGCCGGCAGAACGCTCGGCCGAGGCATCGCTCAGTTCGAACGCCTGCTCCACTTTCAGGTCAGGCAGGCCTTCAATTTCGAGAATACGGCCGGAGAAAATGTTTTTCTTGCCCTGCTTGGCAACGGTCAGCAAGCCGGCCTTGATGGCGTACAGCGGAATCGCGTTGACCAGGTCGCGCAGGGTAATGCCAGGCTGCATCTCGCCCTTGAAGCGCACCAGCACGCTTTCAGGCATGTCCAGCGGCATCACGCCGGTAGCAGCGCCGAAAGCGACCAGGCCGGAGCCTGCCGGAAAGCTGATGCCGATGGGGAAACGCGTGTGGCTGTCGCCGCCGGTGCCGACGGTATCAGGCAGCAGCATGCGGTTCAGCCAGCTGTGAATAATGCCGTCGCCCGGACGCAGTGGAATGCCGCCACGATCGCTCATAAATTCGGGCAGTTCATGGTGCATCTTCACATCGACCGGCTTGGGGTAGGCTGCGGTGTGGCAGAACGACTGCATCACCAGATCGGCGCTGAAACCCAGGCAAGCCAGGTCTTTCAACTCGTCACGGGTCATGGGGCCAGTGGTGTCCTGCGAGCCCACCGACGTCATTTTGGGTTCGCAATAAGTACCCGGACGAACGCCCTGCCCCTCTGGCAAGCCCACCGCACGGCCGACCATTTTTTGCGCCAGCGTAAAGCCACGGTCAGTGACGGCGGGGTTCTGCGGCAAACGGAACTCGGTCGAAACCGGCAGGCCCAGCGCCCAGCGCGCCTTGGCTGTCAGACCGCGGCCAACGATCAGGGGAATGCGGCCGCCGGCGCGCACTTCGTCAAACAGCACATCGCTTTTGAGCTTGAATTCGGCAATGACCTGGCCGTCTTTCAATGCCTTGCCATCGTAGGGACGCAGTTCAATCACATCGCCCATGGCCATCTGGCTCACATCCAGTTCGATGGGGAGCGCGCCGGAATCTTCCATCGTGTTGTAGAAAATCGGGGCGATCTTGCTGCCGAGGCAGACGCCGCCAAAGCGCTTGTTCGGCACATAGGGAATGTCCTCGCCGGTAAACCACAGCACCGAGTTGGTCGCTGACTTGCGCGAAGAACCGGTTCCGACCACATCGCCCACATAAGCCACCAGGTTGCCCCTGGCCTTTAGCTCTTCGATGAATCTGACCGGGCCGCGCTTGCCGTCTTCCTCAGGCGTAACGCCGGGACGGCCATTCTTG
>JAYWDL010000048.1:0-2664 GCA_043779865.1 Polaromonas sp. | reverse complement strand
GAACGATGGCTTCAGGGTTTTGCGCCGCAATGGCTGTGAGACGCGAAGCAATGTCGCGCAATGCAGTATCCCAACTCACCGGCTCGAACCGGCCCGAGCCTTTGGCGCCTGCGCGCTTGAGGGGTTGCAGCAAGCGTTCGCTGTGATAAGTGCGTTCGGTATAGTGTGACACTTTGTTACATAAAACGCCGCCGGTCTGCGGATGGTCAGGATTGCCCTGGACCCGGGTGGCTACGCCATTTACGACCGTGGTCAGCAGCGAGCAGGTGTCCGGGCAATCATGCGGGCAGGCGCCGCGAACTTGCGTGAAGGGCGGCAGGGGTTCAAGGGTGTGGGCGCGCCTGGCAATGCTGGAGTTCGGAATCATGCAGTGACTTTATAGTGAACTGAAAGAAACCGGGGAGTCTGTGTTTAATCCGGCGCAGAAGTGCGCACCGTAAAAACGTGAGGCAAGCTTTGGCAGTTTCGATTTGTTACTTTGTTGTTCAAATCGTTGCAAATGGTTTGAGAAAATATGAGCATGACTCTTACTCGCCGAAAATTCTCCATCACCACCGGTGCTGCCGTGTTGGCCGGCTTCAATACTGCGCGTGCCCAGTCCGAAGGAAAAATCATCCTGGGTCAGTCGGCTGCGTTTACCGGTCCTGCTGCACAGTTGGGCATCCAGTTTTACCAGGGGGCCAAAGTCTATTTCGACCAGGCAAATGCCCAGGGGACAGCAGGGCGGCAGCAGATTGAAATCCGCAAGCTCGACGATGGCTATGATCCGGTACGCTGCGCGGAAAACACCCAAAAGCTGATTGCAGACGATGTGTTTGCGCTGTTTGGCTATATCGGCACGCCCACCAGCATTGCGGCGCTGCCGCTGGCGACCAAAGGCAAGATCCCTTTCATTGCGCCGTTTACGGGAGCCATGGCGCTGCGTGACCCGTTCAACCGATACGCCTTTCACGTGCGCGCGTCGTACAACGATGAAACTGCCCTCATCGTCAGGCAATTAACCAACCTGGGACTGAAAAAAATCGCCGTGTTCCATCAGAACGATGCGTACGGCAAGGCCGGGCTCGATGGCGTCACGCTGGCCCTGAACGGTTTAAACCTGAAAACGGTTGCCCAGGCCACGGTGGAGCGCAATTCAGTGGAGGTGGCGCAGGCCGTCAAGACGCTGGTCGCGGCTGGCCCTGATGCGGTGGTGCAAATCGGCGCCTACAAGGCCTGCGCAGCCTTCATTCGCGAGGCGCGCAAGGCCGGTTATGGAGGAATGTTTTACAACGTGTCTTTTGTCGGCACCCAGGCGCTGTCTGACGAGTTGGGCAAGGAGGGGGCCGGTGTGGTGGTATCGCAGGTCATGCCTTCCCCGTACAACCCGGCGCGTGCCATTGCGCGTGAATTTGCCGACGCCTTGAAGGCGGCGGGCAACGGTGTCCAGGCCAACTTTTCCAGCATGGAAGGCTATCTGGCCGCCAAACTTTTCGCTGAAGGCCTCAGGCGCGCCGGCAGCAGACCGACCCGCGAGTCGCTGATGGCCGGCCTTGAAAGCATTGGCCGCCAGTCATTTGGAGGCTTTGCCGTGTCGTTTTCGCCTGCCCATCATGTGGCTTCCAGTTTTGTGGAACTGTCCATGCTGACCGGCGATGGCCGTGTGCGCACCTGATGGGTGGTCAGGAGCGGCTTGAACAAGCTGTCTGCAAAACACGCCCGCTTGCCGGGCGTTTTTCATGGCCCTGATTCCCGGGTATTAGGTTCTGCTCGCCGCCAGCCCGCGCATTGAAGCTGCTCACTGCGCCAGCCGGGTTATGGCATCGTTTGCCAGGCACAGAAAGCCGGTACTTCGCAAATCGTCTCAAAGCTGAAAGCGGTTTCGATTGCTACTTTTTTAATAGCTGTTTGCGCCCGTTCTGCCTGCGCCAGCACCTTTTTTTGCATTAAAAAAGCATCAGCGACGGGCAGGTTACGCAATTGCGCGTCGCGGGGCGCTACATCATCGGCAATGCGCGCAGCGGCGCTGCTCAGTTATGCTTGAACGCCCATTGCGGCCGAATGCCTGCTGTTTCCCCTTGATGTCTTCCTTTCCTTCAACCCTGTCGTCACTGCTTCGCCTCATGCGGCCGCACCAGTGGCTTAAAAATGTATTTGTGTTTGCCGGGCTGGTGTTCAGCCAGAACTGGCAGGACACCTCAATGGCCTTGCGCGTGCTCTACGCCTTTGCGGCGTTTTGCTGCATCTCCAGCGTGGTTTACATCCTCAATGACTGGCATGACCGCGCCAGCGACGCGCTGCATCCGGTCAAGCGTCACAGGGCGCTGGCCAGCGGTGCGGTTTCGGCATCTACCGCGCTTTTACTGGCGGCCGCGCTGCTGGCGGGAGGCATTTTGCTGGCTGCGGACAACCGCACGCTGTTGATATTGCTCGGCGTGTATGTGTCGCTCAACATCGCGTATTCATGGTGGCTCAAGCGAGTGCCGGTGGTTGATGTGTCCATCATCGCTTCCGGCTTCATGCTCAGGCTGCTGGCAGGCACGGTGGCGGTTGGAATTGCGCCTTCGCGCTGGCTGCTTCTGACCGGAATTTTCCTGACGCTTTTTCTCGGCTTTTGCAAACGCAAGGCGGAGAGTTTTCAGGATGAAGCCAGCCAGCGCGCCGTCATGGCCGATTACCCGCCAG
>JAYWDL010000047.1:0-7797 GCA_043779865.1 Polaromonas sp. | reverse complement strand
CGACGTTTTCCTCGCTCACGCTGCCAAACAGGTCAGCACTCACGCCCTTGGCGGCGGTGTGCAGGCCCACGTTGTCCAGCGTATCGACAAAGCACAGGTTCGGGAACTCTTCATAGCGGCCACTCAAGGCGGCAAACGTCGCCTCGATGTTCAGGTTGGCCACGTAATACGGCAGGATGGCGACTTCGTTGGCGTGCAGCTCGTGCCGGTATTTGTGTTCGAGCTTTTTGGGCTGGCCGCGAAAGTGCTCCAGCAACTCGCAGATGAAAGTACCGGTGCCGGTGGCTGGGTCGAGGATGTCCACATCCTTGTCGATCAGGTTTTTGCCAAAGTGCTTCTCGCACAGCCAGTCGGCGCCGTCGATCATGAAGCGCACGATTTCATTGGGTGTGTACACCACGCCCAGCCGGTCGGCGGCCTTGGCGTTATAGACCTTGTAGAAATTTTCGTAGATGACCTTGAGGAAGGTCTGCTTTTCGCTGTGGCTGGCAATCTGCGCGGCGGCGCTGCGAATGGCGGCGTAGTAAGACTCCAGGCCTTTCAGGGTCTGCCGTTTCAGCGCGCCGGTAAAAAACGCGCCTTCAAGCGCATACAGCTCGCGGGCGACGTTGTTGTGCTGGTGAAAGTCGGCGTCGTCAAACACCTTGGAAAAGATTTCCTCGGTCAGGATGTGCTGGATCAGCATCTCGCGCACGTCGGCATCCGTCAGCACCGGGTTGATGGCTTCCTGGGCATGGAGCAGGAATTTTTCTTCGGCCTGGCGAAAGCTGGCGTTGGCCGCATGGGCGCGCTCGATCATCTGGCGCAGCGCATCGAGCACGGCGGGCAGGTCGGTCTTGAACTGCTCGACGGCGGCGCGAAAGCTGGCAATCTCAATTCGCTCGAAGCTGAAAAAGAGTTTCAGCAGCCTGCCCAGCGCTTCGGTGTCGCTCATGTCGCAACGCAACACTTCCTGCCGGTTTTGCCACAGCACGGCAAAGGCGTCGTCGCTGAAGATGATGTTGTCCTGCGGATAACCTTTCCTGAATTTTTTGGCGACTTCCGCGTCCAGGTCGTCATCAGCGTCTTTGGCCTCCCAGTAACCCAGCGGCATGCGCAGCTCGTGCAGCAGCGCGCCATCGACGGCAATATTGGTTTTGGTGGCGGTCTTGAGCGGGTATTCGGCCAGGAAGATCAGCCCTTGCTGCTTGCCCCAGGCCTTGAGCAAGTCCTTGAAGGCCTCGCGCACAATGGTTTCGCGGGCGCTGCCGCTGACGCGCCGGATGATGTCGAGCTGCTTGAGATAGTCGTTGATGAGGAGTTGGCTCATGGGGTTCCCTGTTGGACTGGATTTTAGGCGGCTCCAGCGCCTGAGTCAGGAATTTTTAGACTAAATCGGGCTTTTGCGCATGCTGTACGGGCGTAAGTAGCTACTATTTTTATAGCGTCTTGCCAGCAACCGTGCGATAGGCCTGATCCGGCCGATTTCGAACGTCAGGATGGCGCAACTCCAATGTGCCTTCCTTCACCATGGCCGTCAAAAAGCGGGACTGAAGCTTCTCGGCGTCCCGATCCACCAGCCTTGCAATCTCGGCAGCAGACAGCCACTGCCCAACGCACAGCTGTTGAAGGATGCGCCGAAGCTTTTCCACGGGTAGCTTCTTGTTCTTGCGGGCGGGTTCAGCAATGGCCATGGCTCTATAGGTTTCCCAAAAGCTGCCCGGCAAGCCGCCACGGGCTGATTTGAATTCGGTGTCGATGCTTTCGGCGCTGGACTGCAGGGCAGAGAAGAGGTCGCGCTGGCGCATGGCGGTCAATTTTCCTTTTTCTTTGCGGATTCACGTGCTTTTGTGAAAAAACCAGAATCTTGCTTCACACGATCAACAATCCAGACGCATGGCGTTGGCGCTGCCTTCGTACTGCTGCATCATTTACCGGTGGTAGGCGCCGGTGGCATCCATCAGCAGCAGGCTGTGGCCGGTGGGCGCGGTATCCAGCACCACAAAGGTGCTGCGCGCTTAGTTGACCACGCGGCTGAAGGCGTGAAACACGGCGACCTCTTCGGTGCAGGGCGACTGCAGGTCTTTTATTGGCAGCGCCTGGTCGTGTTCATATAAAGTTCGCAGGGGCGGCGACAGTCTTTGTCCCTCAAGAATCAGCCTGCCCAAGGAGTCAAGATGCATCCCAACCAGACCCGGCTCGACAATTTTTACGCCGCCTTTGCGCGCCTCGATGCGCCGGCCATGGCGGCCTGCTATGCGCCTGATGCGCAGTTTGACGACGAGGTGTTTTCGCTGCGCGGCCACGAACAGGTCAGCGGCATGTGGCGCATGCTGTGCGAGGCGACCCAGGCCAGGAACCGGGAGTCCTGGAAGCTGAGCTACAGCGGCCTTGCAGCCGACGCCACCAGCGGCCAGGCCCATTGGGAAGCCGACTACCGTTTCAGCGCCTCGGGGCGCAAGGTTCATAACGTCATCGACGGCGTGTTTGAATTCAATGAAGCGGGGCTGATTACCCGGCACCGCGACCGCTTTGATTTCTGGGCCTGGTCGCGCCAGGCGCTGGGCATACCCGGCGCGCTGCTCGGCTGGACACCGTTTTTTCGCCGCATGGTCAAAACGCAGGCCGCGGCCAACCTGCAAAAATATCTGGCACAACAAAGGAGTTAAAAAATGTCATGGTTTAACGGTTTTGAATCGCGCGATTTCGAGGTCAACGGTGCGTCCATCCATGCGCGCTTGTCGGTTAGGGCGCCTGGCGAGCCACCGCGTCCGGCCCTGCTGCTGCTGCATGGTTTTCCGCAGTCGCATGTGATGTGGCACCGCGTGGCAGAGCGCCTGGGTCAGCACTACTTTCTGGTCATGCCAGACCTGCGCGGTTATGGCGACTCCTCCAAAACACCCGGACTGCCCGACCACAGCAATTACAGCAAGCGCAACATGGCCAACGACATGGTTGCGGTGATGGATGCACTGGGCATTGAACAGTTTTACCTCTGCGGCCATGACCGTGGCGGGCGTGTGGCGCACCGGCTGGCGCTGGACCATGCCGCCCGCGTGAAAAAGCTTTGCGTCATCGACATCGCGCCCACGCTGGACATGTTTGAAGGCCGGAGCATGACCGAGCCCTACATGGTGTTTGCCCGTGCCTACTACCACTGGTTTCACATGCTGCAGCCGTCGCCGCTGCCGGAAATCATGATGGGCGCAAAGCACGCCGAAACAGCCAGGGCTTATCTGCACGCCAAGCTCGGCGGCTGGGGCAGCGCGGGGCTCAATTACATCGAGCCCGAGGCGCTGGCCGAGTACGAACGCTGCTTTTGCAATGCCGAAGCGCTTCACACGGCGTGCGAGGATTACCGGGCCAGCGGCGGCATCGACCTGGACCATGAACGCGAGAGCCGTGAACAGGGCCTGAAGGTGGCGTGCGACCTGCTGGTGCTGTGGGGCGAGCGCGGCGTGGTGAACCGGCTGTTTGACCCGATGGCGTTGTGGCGGGCGCAATGCAGCGGCAAGGTTGAAGGGCACGCCATGGCGGCTGGCCATTTCATTCCGGAAGAGCAGCCTGAAGCCACGGCGCAGGCGCTGCTGGAATTTTTCAAGTGATTCAGTGAGCTGATCATGTCGATTTACACCGCAGAAGTTTTGTGGCAACGGGACGGCGCCGACTTTTTGGGCAACCGCTACAGCCGCCGCCACCTGCTGCGCTTTGACGGCGGGCTGGAAGTGCCGGGTTCCTCGTCGCCCCACGTTGTTCCCGTGCCGATGTCGGATGCTTCTGCGCTCGACCCCGAAGAAGCATTTGTGGCCTCGCTGTCGAGCTGCCACATGCTGTGGTTTTTGTCGATAGCCGCCAGGCGCAAGTTTTGCGTGGACCGGTATTTTGATGCGGCAGAAGGAGTGATGGCAAAAAATGCCGAGGGCAGGATGGCGATGACCGTCGTCACGCTGCGGCCCGATGTGGCGTTTTCAGGCGAGCGTTTGCCTGCGCGCTTAGAGCTTGACGAACTGCATCACGCAGCGCATGAGGCCTGCTTTATAGCCAACTCAGTCAAAACCGACGTGCGCTGCGAGCCGGTGTATCCGGTTTAGCCGGTTTAGCATCGGCCGGGCGCAGGAGTCAAACACCCTTGCATCCACTCCGTAAAACCTGGTGGTGCGCCGTAGAGGAGGCGACATGCGGGTCGTACAAAAAGGTTTCACGGGCTGCCTCCTTATGGGCCTTCAAGCAGGCGGCGCCCACGCTCATGGCAGCCTCATACGAGGGATAAGGATGGTCGGAAGCGTCAATGCATACCTCGGCGGCATGTTCGTTCATGGGAAGCTGGGTGACAAACCAGGAAAAAAGCCCAGGCGACGGCTCCTTGACCTGGATTCTGAGGGGCGCGGAAGAAATGGGCCGATGTGCCGTCATACCGCCCTTCCCAACTCGGTGCCGACATCTTTTGCACCCGTTCCCACCTCTGCGACCGCGACGCGCAGTTCGAACTCACTGCACCCCAGAGCCGCAACCCAGTAATTCACGGATGCGTCTTCATTGATATTAATGGACTCGCTGGACAAAGAATGAAAAGCCGGGGCGTGGAATAGCGGGGTTGTTTGCATGTCGGGTTTCTCCGGGCTGGTTGAATTTACGTGCCCCATCTTCGTGTGACATCTTTTCCGGCTCTGTAAGAAACTTGCCCAATAGCTTGAAATCCTTTACGGCGAACGGCAATGGGCAAAATACCCTGACGCGTAGGTCAATCCGGCGCGCCTGGATGGAAACTGACTTTGGATATGTGGCGTCTGATTGGTGTTGTCCTGATGCGTTTTGCGATCAAGACAATCATTGAACGCGCGCGGGTTCAAGCATTGAATCTAGCTCTGGCGCTTATAGAACGTGCGAAAGCAGCTATCAATTCGGGAGTAAATGCAACAGGATTATGCTGCCAGTGCATCTGGCGAAACCTTATGTTGACCCGCAAACCTTTCCTTGAAGTCAAAAAGCCACGTTGCCCATAAAATCAGCCTCCGGCGCTTTAACTACGGGCGCCAACCGCTACAAAATAAGAAGCACCCAAGCCATATCCCCGGCCAACTGCTACCCCGCCCCGCAGCACTTCTTGTATTTCTTCCCGCTCCCGCAAGGGCAGGGATCATTGCGCCCCGGCGTGGCTTCCTTGCGAATGGTTTCCACTTTGGGACCCATGGTTTTCCACAACTCGCGCAGGTCATACACCGCCCAGATCGCCTCGCCAAAGGCATTGAGCCGGGCAATGCTGGTGCTGGGCGTGCCTTCTTCGCTCAAAGGCGACACTTCCAGCGGGCCAGTGTCGTCTTCGGTCATGGTCAGGATGGCCTGCAGCGCGCCGTCCAGCCATTTGGCGGCGTCCTTGTCGCGCGGCGTGGCCCATTCGTCGGGCCAGCTTTCCACCGCAAACATGAAGCCCAGCGCCCACACCTGCGCAAACGCGGGCAGGTCTTCGTTGCTGAACACAGCCTGCTCTTCGGGCGGCATGTCGGCCACCGCGCCACGAATGTCCATGACTTCGGGGTGATAGCAGTTGTCGTCTTCCAGCGAATCGACTTCGGCATCCAGCGCGGTCACGACTTCGCTCCAGCGCTGGTTCCAGAGTGTCAGGAAGCGCTCGCGTTGTTCATCGCTGGCAAACGAGCCGCTGTCTTCATCGGGCGCTTCGCCCTCGACGGGCGTGCCCAGCAGCACCGACAGGTATTCGTCAGCGGCAATCGGGCGGCGCGAGCAGATCACGGCGGCCATGAAGCCTTCGCAAAATTCCCATTGCGGCGTTTCGTCGTAGCGGATGCGCAGGTCGTCCAGGATGGCATCGAGCTCGTCGAAGGCTTCGGTTTCCATCCACGAGGTATCGGCGGATGTAACAAGGGTAGGGGGTGAGGTCGTCATAAAAGTGCAGTCCTGAGCCTCGGGCGAGGCTCTTAGGGTGCAAAGTGTATCTGCCTCCGCAGCGCCCCATGGCCGTGCTGGTTTTAACGGTTCAGCCGGTTCTTTGCAGTGCTGCGGGCAGGGGAATAGGCAGCCTGAACAGGATGTGAACAGCCACACGCCGGCCGATGAATTTCTGCTCTTCTGGTCATCTGGATTGCTTCAGTTAAATCTGATGAACTGATTTTCAGTTTTTTTAAAGGGGACTCATATGGGCGTTGTCATGTTGACGGTGACAGAATTTTCACGCGGCCTGTCAGACTTTTTGAATCAGGTTCAGTACCAGGGCCAGTCGCTGGACATTCAGCGTGGCAAACGTGTGGTGGCGCGCGTGTTGCCCGCCATAGCTCCTGACGGCTTTGCGCTTGACCGGCTCGATGATTTTCTGGCCAGGGGGCCGCAGCTCAGCGCATCCGAGCGTCAAGCCATGGCCAAGGATCTGGGCGCGGTGCGTTCCCAACTGACCGCGCAGGACGATCCATGGGCCTCGTGATTGATACCGATGTGCGGGTGCTGACCGAAAAGGCCGGCAGCCAACTGCATCTGGCCCGCTGGGCAGATTACGGCGGCGCTTACATGAGTGCCATCACAGCCAGTGAACTTCTGGTGGGCGTGGAACGCGCCAACACCGCCGAGCGCCGGGCACAACGCGGCGCATTTGTTGAAAACCTGCTGGCGTCCATTCCCGTGCTGGAGTTTTCGATGCCGGTCGCCCGTACCCATGCGCGCATGATTGCCGCGTTGTCCAAAAACGCGACGGCTGGCGCGCACGATGCGTTGATTGCGGCTACGGCAGTCCATCATGGTTATGCACTCCTGACGAGCAACGTGGCTGATTTCAAGCTATTTGCGGGGCTGAAACTAGAGGTTTTCAGCGTGGCCCCGTAAGCAAAGACACACTTTTCCAAGCTGCTGGAAAGGGCGCATACGGGACAGGAAATCATCCTGGCCAAGGCCGGCAAGCCCTATGCGCGGCTGATGCCGCTGGCACCCGTCTTGAGCAAACGACGGCTGACGGGCGGATATGTCCATGAGCACCGCGACCCCTTTGACTGCATGCCGGCGGCCCAAAGCGAGATTGAAAAAGCATGGCTCGTGACTTGCGATGCTGCTTTTGGCGTCTTTCATACGCATGTTCTCTGGTGGTCGATTGCTATTAATTAAATAGCTGATTGTGTCCGTACAAGCTGCGCAAAAAGCCTTTTTTCCATAAAAATTACGTGCCGGCCCCTGCTCCGCGGCAGCCTTGCCCGACCACTCCCCAGAGCTATGAATTTTTCATCGTCCAGGTCGCTGCAGCTGAACCCGATAACGCTGCTATCCGATCGCCAATCAAGCTTCAACGTTGCCAGGTCACGACAGTCGCGGTAACTCCAGATAAGGGAAAACCCTATACTGATCTGCGCGCGTATGGCGCGCATGACGTTTAGTGCACTGCGAAGGACTACCCATGATCGACAGCTCAGCAACCTTCAGCCGTCCCGGCTTTCCGGCCAGGTCAGGCCTTGCCCTGATCAAACGCCTGAGTCGCGCCTTGCCGGACCGGCTCAACCTGGCTCTGCAGGGCGGCGGTGCGCACGGGGCCTTCACCTGGGGCGTGCTGGATGCACTGCTCGAAAACACCGGCATTGAATTCGAAGGGCTGAGCGGCAGTAGCGCCGGGGCCATGAATGCGGTGGTTTTGGCCGATGGCTGGATGAAGGGTGGGCGCGAGGGCGCTCGCCAGGGGCTGGCAGATTTCTGGACCGAGGTTGCCAGGCAGATGCCTTGGGAAATGATGACCCGGGGTAAGGGTGACGCCATCAGCCTGTCGCCAGCCAGCAAGTTGCTGGTCAACTGGGCCGGGCATTTTTCGCCATCGCAGCTCAACCCGCT
>JAYWDL010000046.1:0-7805 GCA_043779865.1 Polaromonas sp. | reverse complement strand
GCCGTGATGCGCGACGAAGACCTGCATGCCGCCCTGTGGCGGCAGCTGACTTTTTCGCTGGCGGTGCTGGCCGTTGAGATTCCGCTGGGCATCGCGCTGGCGCTGTCGATGCCGGCGCAGGGCTGGAAGTCCTCTTTGGTGCTGGTGCTGGTGGCGCTGTCGCTGCTGGTGCCATGGAACGTGGTGGGCACCATCTGGCAAATTTACGGGCGAACAGACATTGGGCTGCTGGGCGCGATGCTGCAAAAAATGGGCTTTGACTACAGCTACACCGGCAACGCCACCCATGCCTGGGCCACGGTGCTGATGATGGACGTGTGGCACTGGACGCCGCTGGTGGCCCTGCTCGGCTACGCCGGTCTGAGGTCCATTCCTGACGCGTACTACCAGGCAGCGCGCATTGACGGGGCCAGTAAGCTCGCCGTGTTTCGCTACATTCAGCTGCCCAAAATGAGGGGGGTGCTGATGATTGCCGTGTTGCTGCGCTTCATGGACAGCTTCATGATTTACACCGAACCGTTTGTGCTGACGGGCGGCGGGCCGGGCAATGCCACCACCTTCCTGTCGCAATACCTCACGCAAAAGGCGGTGGGTCAGTTTGACCTCGGTCCCGCGGCGGCTTTCTCGCTGATTTACTTTTTGATCATCCTGCTGCTGTGCTTCATCCTGTACAACTGGATGCAGCGCGTCGGAACACAAGAAAAGGAAGGTGGTCATGAATAAGCCCAAGTTCCAGGCGCGGACGCTGTTCCTCGTCGCCTACATCGTCTTTGCCCTGTTGCCCATCTACTGGATGGTCAACATGAGCTTCAAAACGAATGCCGAAATTCTGTCGAGCTTTTCGTTTTTTCCGCAGCACTTCACCTGGGACAACTACAAAACCATCTTCACCGACCCGTCCTGGTATTCGGGCTACATCAATAGCCTGATTTATGTGGCCATCAACACCGTGATCTCGATCACCGTGGCCCTGCCCGCCGCCTACGCGTTTTCACGCTACAGCTTTTTGGGCGACAAACATGTGTTTTTCTGGTTGCTGACCAACCGCATGACGCCACCGGCCGTGTTTTTGCTGCCGTTTTTTCAGCTCTACACCACCGTCGGCCTGATGGATACGCACCTCGCTGTGGCGCTGGCCCACCTGTTGTTCAACGTGCCGCTGGCGGTGTGGATTCTGGAGGGCTTCATGAGCGGCATTCCGCGTGAGATTGATGAAACCGCTTACATCGACGGTTACTCGTTTCCGAAGTTTTTCGTCCGCATCTTCCTGCCCCTGATCAAAGCCGGTGTGGGCGTGGCGGCGTTCTTTTGCTTCATGTTCAGCTGGGTGGAGTTGCTGCTGGCGCGCACGCTAACCAGCGTCAATGCAAAGCCTATCGTCGCCATCATGACGCGCACTGTCTCTGCCGCGGGCATGGATTGGGCCACGCTGGCCGCCGCCGGTGTGCTGACCATCGTGCCGGGTGCCATCGTGATCTGGTTTGTGCGCAACTACATCGCGAAGGGTTTCGCGATGGGCCGTGTCTAGGAGAAATGAATCATGTTTGACTGGATGGCCTGGACCACCCCTGTGGCGGTATTTTTTATCTGTATCGCTTTAATGCTGGTGTTTATGACGGTGTGGGAGCTGAAATCCCCGACCACGGTGCGGCGCGGTTTTTTACCCATGCAAACTACCCGTGGTGACCGGCTTTTTATGGGCCTGCTAAGCGCGGCTTATGTGAACCTGATTTTTGTCGGACTCAGCGGCAAGCTGGCGGTCTGGTTGGGCCTTGCGTCCGACCCGTCTATCTGGATCAGCTTTGTGCTGTCCATGGCTTTGCTTGTCCTGGTCATGCGCAAAGGGTAGACATTCAAAAAAGGAACCCGGCTCATTTTTCCCCGGAGCCGAGCAAACCTTCATCCACGGGGAGTGCACCAATGAGGAGACAAGTCATGAAGATGTTGAATACACGCCGCACAGCGCTGGCACTGGCCGCAGCCTGCGCAATGGTCGGGCCAAGCTGGGCGGATGAGGCGGCAGCCAAAAAGTGGATTGACAGCGAATTCCAGCCGTCTACCCTGAGCAAGGACAAACAGCTGGCAGAGATGAAGTGGTTCATTGATGCTGCTAAAAAGCTTCAGGCCAAAGGTGTGAAGGAGATTTCGGTGGTTTCCGAGACGCTGACGACACACGAGTACGAGTCGAAGACGCTCGCTAAAGCTTTTGAGGAAATTACCGGGATCAAGGTCAAGCATGACATCATCCAGGAAGGTGACGTGGTCGAGAAATTGCAGACTTCGATGCAGTCTGGCAAGTCGATTTACGATGGCTGGATCAATGATTCCGACCACATCGGCACGCACTACAGATATGGCACAGCACTCGCGCTGACCGATCAGATGGCAGGGCCCTGGAAGGAGTTCACCAATCCAGGTCTGGACCTGAAGGACTTTATAGGCACCAGTTTTACCACTGCACCGGACGGCAAGCTCTATCAACTACCTGACCAGCAGTTTGCCAACCTGTACTGGTTCCGTGCTGACCTGTTTGCGCGAAAGGATTTGCAGGCCCAGTTCAAGGCCAAGTATGGTTATGACCTGGGCGTGCCGCTGAACTGGAGCGCCTACGAAGACATCGCAGCATTTTTTAGCGAAGACGTGAAAACCATCGACGGTAAACCGATTTATGGGCATATGGACTACGGCAAAAAAGATCCGTCGCTAGGTTGGCGTTTCACCGATGCCTGGCTGTCAATGGCAGGCGCTGCTGATATCGGTATCCCGAACGGTTTGCCAGTCGACGAGTGGGGTATCCGTGTTGCAGCCGACAAATGTACGCCGGTGGGTGCTTCGGTCTCGCGTGGTGGTGCTACGAACTCGCCGGCGGCTGTCTATGCGCTCACCAAGTACATCGACTGGATGAAGAAGTACGCTCCAAAAGAAGCAACCGGAATGACGTTCGGCGAGGCGGGGCCGGTCCCCGCTCAAGGCCAGATCGCGCAACAAATTTTCTGGTACACCGCTTTTACCGCGGACATGATTAAGGCCGGCCTTCCGGTTGTGAACGCCGACGGCACGCCAAAGTGGCGCATGGCTCCCGGCCCGAACGGACCTTACTGGAAACAGGGCATGCAAAACGGCTACCAGGACGTTGGTTCCTGGACTTTCCTGAAGTCGAACGAACCAAACCGCGCGGCGGCAGCCTGGCTCTATGCGCAGTTTGTGACAGCCAAGACTACTTCTCTGAAGAAGTCGATCGTCGGGCTTACGTTCATTCGTGACAGCGACATCCGCTCAGACTACTTCACGCAGAACGCAGCCAAATATGGTGGCCTGATTGAGTTCTATCGCAGCCCGGCGCGAGTGGCCTGGACCCCGACGGGCAACAACGTGCCAGACTATCCGAAGCTAGCTCAGCTTTGGTGGAAAAACGTCGCTGTGGCGGTGACGGGCGAGAAGACGCCTCAGGCGGCCATGGACAATCTGGCAAATGAAATGGATGACGTGATGGGTCGCCTGCAGCGCGCCGGTATGGCTCACTGCGCGCCAAAGCTCAATCCGAAAGTCGACCCGAGTGTGTGGCTGAGTGACAAAGGCGCGCCGTGGAAGAAGTTGGCTAATGAAAAGCCGCAGGGCCAGACCATCGATTACAGCAAGTTGCTGACCGCGTGGAAGGAAGGGCGCGTTCGCTGAGCTGTATCGATCCAGGCGACTTGGCCTGAACCGGGCCGCGCTACCCAGGTTGCGCCGATGTTCGGATGGCAGCCACGCTCCAATGAAGCGCCGCTTCATGGAGTCGGGGCCTATGGCAATGCCGAACAAGTCAACTTTGCGAAACCCCAGCCGCGCTCAGTTAACAACTTACCGCGACTCACCTCAAAGAAACGATATTTTTTCAGCGAAGTTTTAGGCATCCTATGAAAATTATCTTTCGCTGCGATCCGGCGCTGATGGACTTGTTACCTCGTCCCATCTCAGGCAAAGCGGCGCTACCCGACTGGCTTCGACAAATGGCGCCCCGCGTACCGTCGGCGGTGCACCAGCGCAGCATCCGCACGGTCAAGCAATGCCCGCCTTTCGTCGATGCGATGGCCCACGGGTTCGTGATATTGCTGCCTTGCGATATCACCGTAAGTGCCGGGCAGTTCAGTTGGGACTGGCCGCTACCCGCGATGGCGGTGTCTGGCCATCCCCGTGCGCCGCTGAGCTTTCATGTGCCGGAACAGGTAGCAGACTCACCGTTAGCGCATGGGCACCATTCAATCTTGAAGTTCAACAGCTTTTGGACTATCGAGCTTGATCCAGGCTGGTCTTTGATGGCGGTGCATCCGATTAATCGCGATGATTTACCGTTCAGACTAATTAGCGGGATGGTTGATGCAGACCGATTCAATGACGTTGGCATCAACTTTCCTGCTACTTGGAACGACCCGAACTTTAGCGGCGTACTACCTCGCGGCATGCCGATCGCGCAGTGCTATCCGGTTTCACGCGAGATCCCCATGTTGGTATGCGAAGCGATGTCAGAAGTGCGGATACGCCAATACGACGAATTGGCCACGCAGATCATGAGTGGGCCAGGGGTGTACCGTCGCCAACACCGTAGCAAGCGCGGCGCGCCTTGAGCTAATCGTGAGAGCTTTGAAGCGCAACGCGCAGCCCGTTGAGGTCCAGCCATATTCGGCCTACGCTCGCCGCTCCGAGCGCGTGGGCTATGCGACCGAAGCTGTCTTGGTGCAAGCGGTATGCTCGGCCATAGGCGCGCATCGCTTCGTCGATATGGCCGCTGTCCTGCAGAACAATACCCATATTCACCTGCGCATCGGCGCGGTTGGGCATCAGCTGCAACACCCTCTGCAATGCTCGCGCGGCGCCGTCCAGATCGCGCAGATCCTGTCGTACCAGTGCCAGCTCAAACCATGTATCGGCATGATCCGGCGCGAGCCCGGCAGCTTGCTCCAGCATCTGCGAGGCTGCCTGCAACTGGCCGCACTGACGCTGCAACGTGCCCAAGGTCAGGCAGATTCCGGGGCGCTCGGGTTGCAATTTATGAGCGCGTGTGTAAAGCCTCAACGCATCGTTGATGGACTTGACACTTCGGGCTGCGTCACCAGCAACCACGAGCGTCGGCACATGATCGGGGCGCAGTGCGAGGCTCGACTCGGCGTAACGGCGTGCCTGCACTGCATTTCCTTCATCCAAATTGAGCACGGCAAGCAGTTGTTTCACCGCTGGATGCATGGGGTGCGCAGCATCCGCTTGCTCGCACAACAGTTTTGCGCGTCCTCGTTGCCCCGCGTTGGCGTGACGGATCGCCAAGCTCAGAATTTCCTCGACCGAGACTGCAGAAGTTGTCATTCTTTATGGTACCGGAAGTGCCGTAATTTATGCGCACTCAACCTCTGTTTGACGCGCGACACCAACAAGTATTCAGGCAAGGCCGCCCCATGTCAAAAGACGGTAAATATAAAAGGGACCTTCCAGTGCGGCGACTTCAACGAATTATTGACCGTTCCGATGGACTGCAGGATGACTTGTGCAGCATTGCCCTAAGCCAGCATGAAAATCATTGAAGGGGCTTTTATGGAAACAGGATATAAACCTCATGGCGACTGAATTTTTACCTTCGCCTGCAAGGCGCAGGGACTTAATGGACGCGCTTGCGCGGCCGCATCTTTACGACATTGTTGTCATCGGGGGTGGAGCGACTGGTTTGGGCGTAGCGCTTGATGCCGCAGCACGCGGTTTTTCTGTTGCACTTATCGAGTCTCACGACTTTGCCAAGGGCTCGTCGTCACGCGCCACCAAATTAGTCCATGGTGGGGTGCGATATCTGGCCCAGGGCAACATTTCACTGGTGCGCGAGGCCTTGCACGAGCGTACAGTGCTGTTGGCCAATGCGCCGCATCTGGCACAGCCGCTGCCTTTTGTGATGCCCTCCTACAAATTTTGGGAGTCACCCTTTTATGGTGTGGGGCTCAAGATGTATGACGCCCTGGCCGGCAAAGCCGGGCTGGGCGATACTGAGTTTTTGAGCCGCAATGAAACACTTGAGTGCCTGCCCACGGTCCAGCCGAAGGGCTTGAAAGGCGGTGTCAAGTACTGGGACGGTCAGTTTGACGACGCGCGGTTGGCGCTGGCGCTGGCCCGCACTGCTGCCCGGCAGGGCGCGCTGCTGGCGAATTACTGTGTAGCCACCAGTTTGATCCATGAAAATGGCAAGGTAGTGGGGCTTCGCGCTCAAGACCAGGAAACTGGCCAGACCCTTGAACTGCATGCCCGCTGCGTAGTGAACGCAACAGGGGTGTGGGTCGATCAGCTGCGCATTCAGGATGGCCAGGCGATTGGCCGCGATGCCAAACCGATGGTCGCCCCCAGCCAGGGCGTGCATATTGTGGTGGACCGCGAGTTTTTGCCCACCGACCATGCCATGCTGATTCCCAAAACGGCTGACGGCAGGGTACTGTTTGCAGTACCCTGGCTGGGCAAAACCATCCTGGGCACGACCGATACGCCGCGTCACGACTTGGCGCGAGAACCGCTGCCGTTCAGGGAAGAGGTCGATTTCATTCTGCGCGAGTCGGCCCGTTACCTGAGTCGCGCGCCCGGTCCGGCCGACATCAAAAGCATCTGGGTCGGACTGAGGCCGCTTGTCAAGCCAGCCGATGACGATGACGACAACACCCAGGCGCTGTCGCGTGAGCACACCGTTCTCATCAGCAAAAGCGGACTCGTAACAGTGACA
Organism: Polaromonas sp.; assembly: GCA_043779865.1. Classification (GTDB taxonomy): domain Bacteria; phylum Pseudomonadota; class Gammaproteobacteria; order Burkholderiales; family Burkholderiaceae_C; genus Polaromonas. The sequence goes on along the minus strand of JAYWDL010000046.1, from coordinate 1,078 downwards.
GGCGGCAAGTGGACCACCTATCGCGCCATGGCCGGGGACGTGCTGGAAAAATGTTTTGCCGCGAACCTGCTGCCGACGCGTACCGGAATACCTACTGATCACCTCAAACTGGTGGGCGCACAAGACTCGCAGGTCAAAATCAGCGATCCGCCGGGTCTGCACTTGTATGGAAGCGAAGCAAACGTCGTCAAGGGTTTGCCGGGCGCCGACCGTGAATTGGGAGGTGGTTTAACGGAAGCCATGGTGCGGTTTGCAGCACGCTACGAATACGCGCGTACTGTGGAAGATGTGCTGGCGCGCCGATCCCGCCTGCTCTTCCTGGATGCGGCGCTGGCCCGTTCCCTGGCGCCAACAGTTGCCACCTTGCTGCTGCAGGAAAATGGGATTGAAGCGCAACTCGACAGTTTTTTAAGGCTTTGTGCCCAATACCTCAGTGTGCCTGCGTGATCTTGCTTGCGCTGTTGCCAGTTTGGGCGGCACCAATCTCTTGACGGTCAACTCTAAGAGTTCGGGCGACTCACTCTGTTTTTGATAGCTGCTCACGCCTGTCGGTATTGCGCAAAACACCAATTTTTATGTGAACAATAATCCATTCCCTGCTTGAGTTTGGCGCTTTACCCCCGGGGGGAGGCACCTGTTCTTCATCCTGCAGACGGCCTATTTTTTTGCGTTTAAGGGATTATTTTCACAAATGATTGTTGACAGCGACTTTTACTTTAGTGATAATCGTGGGCTTCGCTATAAAAAAGCGGATACTTCTGCCCAGCGGAAGCATTGCAAGTGGTTTGCAATGTGGACGACGGGCCCAAGACTGATTGGTGGGTGGTTTGCGATAAGCGGACTGCTTTTCCGGTGCAAGTTGGGACTATATTTATATGATTCAAACGCAATCCAAACTCGATGTTGCTGACAACACGGGTGCCAAATCCGTGATGTGCATCAAGGTGCTGGGCGGATCCAAGCGCCGGTACGCCAGCGTTGGTGATGTCATCAAGGTGAGCATTAAAGAAGCCGCTCCACGTGGCCGCGTCAAAAAAGGCGAGGTTTACAGTGCTGTGGTCGTTCGCACCGCCAAGGG
>JAYWDL010000045.1:0-7809 GCA_043779865.1 Polaromonas sp. | reverse complement strand
GAGACGTATGTAGACCCCATCGTCCACGAGATCAAGGTAAAGCGCTCCGACCTGCTCGGCGACCTGCGCCGGCCTGAAAAGCGGGCTGCTTACCTCGACCTGGGCGGCGAATGCTGGTATGTGCTGGGCTGCGACGCCAAAGGCAGGCCCATCGGCGCTGCAGACGAGATTCCGCCCGAATGTGGTGTGATGATCATGGAGAAGCGGCGACTGGCAGTGGCCCGGGCCGCCCCCCGGCGCACGCGGCAAAATTTGCCGTTTGCCGTATGGGTCGCGCTGGCCAAAGCCGCCCCGGTAAAGGGCCTGAATGATGACCTGCAGGGCTTGCTGGGAGACTGCGGGCAGCCCGACAGTGCGATAGGCGAGTGAACTTTTCAACCGGTGTTGATGGCCGCAAGCCTCATTGCATCAGCACCAGCGCCAAGCCCGTCAGGGCGGCCATGCCGGTGATGGCAAGCACGCCGGCGAGCCACCGGATGCGAACCCGCAGGGTCTCGGTGCGAAGAATCAGTTGCGTGTTTTGTTCTGCAAGCGCCTTGATCAGCCCGGAAGACGCGATCATCTGGTTTTGCAGTTCAGCCGAAGCTGATTCCAGTTGCGTGATTCGCGACTCCAGCGCAGAGATGGCGTGAGCTTCGGGCGAAAGAGTTACCCCGGTTTCAAGGACATTGTTCGAGGAGGCCGCAGGTTTCTTGCCCACCACGTTCCACAATTTCCTGGCGCCAGCAGCCACTTTGGGCGCATTGCTGACAACGTCCGACCACGGAACACTTTGTAGAACAGTCAGCCAGCCTATCGGCATTTCAAGGCTTTTGCGGCAACTTGCATCTGGCGAATGCTACTTTCTCAGACAGTCGGGAGTGCAGGCTCAATGACAAAACTCATTGTCACGCAGTCCTCCTGACGCGACAAGCTCACCCCTTCAAATGCAGCCAGCGCCTGGACATCGCTCCAGACCAGCTTTCTGTAACCATCGTCATAATGTTCTACCCAGCCCTGATCCCTGGGATCGACTTGCAATAACAATGTCACCTCATCCATACGGCAGGTAGCGCTCAGTGTTACGGTGGATGGTTCCGTCAGCTTATCCGTGACTTCAAGAAGTGCGGCAATCAATACCATCCGCAAGGCATCACGCTGCACCTGAAGCGGCAGCTCACCGACTTCATTGACCAGGTAAAAGCCGCGAAAATGCAGGGTTGTTGCCAGCAAACCAACGCATTCCCTGACCCCAGCGCCCAGCTCGGTGAAGATTCCCGGCTCAGGCGCTATCCAGGTGCCCATGTCAATGCACTGGGCCAGCGCGGCATTGGCAAAGTCGTTGATCTTGTCTGCCTGCGTCTGCAGCATCTGTAAATCAGGTTTGGCGGCGGAAAGTTTACGGTTCATCACACCATAAATCAGCGTGATCGGTTGCAGAGGTCTTACCATGTGGTGACGCAAGGAAGGAGACAAACGCCTGAGCACTGTGTACCTGGCAGCCTCGACCTGCAACTCATCAAGCCGCGGTGCCGGAATTGAACTACTCAAGGAGGCGGGAAGTTCGTGGAGTTTCATGCTCTTTCCAGTTAGATTTTGGCAAACTTCTTGACGTGCTGACCCTTGCTCTGGAAGGCGGGGCCGAAAATAACCAGGTGCTGTTAGATAGCCTCAACAACGGCCACGGCAAGTTTGCACCAAAACTGCAAACTCTTCAATACTGATTGGTGCGCCATGGTGCAGGCAGTTTGAGTTTCCGGTAGCTCTTTAGCAGAAAAAGTCGTTCTGGGCAAAACCGCCAAGCCAAACTCGAGCGGGTCAGCCTTCCTTTTTAGCAGCCAGTTGTGCGATGGTCTGGCAAATATTCGCCACCGTGGCAGGTTTGGCTAAATGGCCATTGAATCCGCTTCGTAATGCACGGTTCACATCCACCTGCCGGCCATAGCCGCTCAGCGCGATAGCCTTGAGCCTGCTCAAGCCCGGGCGCTTTCTGACTTCCTGGATCAACTCGTAGCCATCCATGCCGTCCATGCCAATATCTGAAATCAGGAGGTCATAAGATGCTGTCTCCAGCAGTTGCAGTGCCTTCTCCCCGCTGGCTGCCGTATCAACAGTGGCGCCTTCGAGACGCAGCAGCAAAGCAAACGGCTCCAGCAAATCATGCATGTCATCGACTGCCAGAATCCGCAAGCCTTTCAAAGCGGCGCTTGGGGGCAAAACTTCCCTGACCAGGGGCTCGCTGTCCGCCAGAGGCAGCCAGACCGTGAAGCACGATCCCTGGTTGAAACCGGCTGATTCGGCCAAAACCTGGCCGCCCTGTCCAACAGCCAGATCACGTACCAGCGTCAGGCCTACGCCCATACCCATGTTCTGGCTGGAAGACTGATGAGCTTCCTGGACAAACAGGTCAAACACCTTGGGTAAAAACTCAGAGGCAATTCCCTGGCCGGTATCGGTGACCGTGAATTTTGCAAAACCTGCCTCCTGCGTCAACTGCATCGTGACGCTACCGCCGGGTGGGGTGAACTTGATGGAATTGTTGATCAGGTTCCAGAGTATCTGCTCGGTGCGGACGCGGTCACAAAGGGCAACTACCTGATCAGCGTCGCATTCGTACTTCAGTGTCAGACCTTTGTCGCGGGCCGCGTCCTGAGCAGCAACCACAATGACCGACGCCAGTTCATTGAGTTCCACCGCTACCAGCGTGAGCATCAGTTTGCCGGTTTGTGCACGCGACAGATCAAGAAGGTCATCAATGATTTTGACCTGGCTCGCCACGGCAAGCCGGATAGCTTCCCCAGCGCGGGCTGCTGCAGGCAAAGCGCGGATTTCAGGCTGGCTGATCAGCAGCTCGGCGTTAACCTGGATCAGGTTCAGCGGGTGCTTCAGCTCATGCGACATCACGGCCAGAAACTGGTCTTTCAGTTCATTGGCCTGCTGCTCGCGTGCAAGCAGTTCATCGCGGCTCACTTCTCGCGTCTTGTCTTCTGTCATGTCGCGTGCAATTTTGAAAAATCCCCCCGCCTCACCTTCCATGCGCGTCACAACGCCGCTGCAAAAAAAAGTGCTGCCGTCCTTGCGCCGATGCCAGCGATCATTCACAGCACGACCTCGTTTGCGGACACGATCCAGTTCTGCTTCTGGAACCCCGACAGCGCGATCTTCAGGCGTAAAGGTGATGGAGAAAGGCTGGCCAACAATCTCTTTTTCTTCATAACCAAACATGCGCTGGGCTCCCCGGTTCCAGGAGACGATGGTTCCTTCTTCGTTCATGGTGACAATGGCATAGTCCCCCGTGGTGGCGGCGGCAATTCGCAGAAATTCTTCGCCTGCGCGCAAATTTTCTTCAGCCCGGCGTAACGCCGTCACATCAACAAACGTCAACACAGCGCCATCAATCCGGTCATCGATAGTGCGGTACGGACGAATGCGCGCCAGATAGCGCTTGCCATCGCTGCCAGTGACCTGCCGCTCGATCATGCCCAGCGTCCTGAACACTTCGGCGGCATCCTGCGCTACCAACTCGTACTTCAGGCTGTGGGTGATATCCAGCAGGGAACGGTCAATGTCTGACTCAATCAGGTTAAAGATGCTGGCTGCCTGCAGCGAATAACGCTTGATACGCATATCCCTGTCGATAAAAATAGTAGCAATGTCCGATGACGCCATCAAGTTTTGCAGATCGTCGTTAATCTTGGTGGTTTCATCCACCTTCATCTTCAATTCAAAATTGACCGTGATCAGTTCTTCATTAATGGACTGGAGTTCTTCCTTGCTGGTTTCAAGTTCCTCGCTGGCTGAACGAAACTCTTCGTTGGTTGCCTGCAACTCCTCATTGGATGCCTTCAACTCTTCAGTTGACGTTTCAGCCTGCTCCATGGCTTCCTGCAAATATTCCTTGAGTTGCGATATCTGCATTTCAAGCTGGTTGACCATGGGCCGTTGGCCACCATCTGCGTTTTCAGCCGATACTCCGTCCCTGGAAACTTCATCGAACAGCACCAGCGTCAGCCGTGGCCCGTCAGGCCCGCCCGCAAACGGTCGTACCGTCATTCGCACCCATGCCTGGGTATCGCCTCTTTGCACTGCAATGGCCTGGGACTGCACCGGTTCTGCGGAATGAACCGCCTGAAACAGCGCCGCACGTAACTCTGTACGAAGCTCAGCCTGAACATTTGCCAGCAGATCGAACGAGGGAGTCCCGCCAGCATGTATCAAAAACTTGCCGACATTTTCAGACAGATGCAACACCTTGTGCTCGCTGTCAATCAGCACACTGGGTGAAACTAACTGATCAATTAACTTGCGGTGTTGTTCTGCAAGCGAAAGTGGCATGGGATCACGCCGGATTGATTTGGGTTGAATCGGGGCGGTCCATGTCAGCGAAGAGTCCAGCAGCAAGGGCATGCGGTGTACCGCCCTGGCATGTGGATTGGCTTTGTAAATACGATTTTTTTTGTCAACGACCGTAAACAGATCGGGCGCTATATCGGCAGATTCGGAGTTGCCCAAAAACAGGTAGCCGCCCGGCTTGAGAGCGAAACGGAACATTTCCAGAATGCTGGCCTGCGCTTGCCGGTCGAGGTAAATCAGCAGGTTGCGGCAGCAAATCAGATCCAGCCGTGAAAAAGGCGGATCGCTCAGCACGTTGTGGCGGGCGAACAGCACCTTTTCACGTACATCCTTGGTTACCCTGAACTGGTCGTGCTGCTTGGTGAAAAACTGGCGCAGCCGTCTCGGCGAAACATCGGTCCGAATCAAGGCCGGATACAGGCCATTGCGGCCAAAGTTAAGTGCCCTTTCATCAATGTCCGTCGCAAATAGCTGTATCTCCATGCTGCAATTGCGCTGCTCCATTTGCTCGCGCAGCAGCATGACGACGGAAAAGGCCTCCTCTCCCGTGGCGCAGCCGGGAACCCAGGCGCGCACGGTTTCGCCTGGCGAACGACCCGACAGCAGGCTGGGCAGCACCTGCTGCTCCAGCGCTTCAAACGCATCATGGTCGCGAAAGAAGTTGGTGACACTGATGAGCATGTCCTGAAGAAGAAGCGCAGATTCTTCAGCATTATTGCGAAGGTAGTCACGGTAAGCCGGCAAGTCCTGCAACGACCTGACCTGAAGCCGGCGCCCAATACGGCGCAGCACCGTTGCCCGCTTGTAAAACCGGAAATCATTCCTGGAATAGGTGCGCAGCAACGCCATGATGTCCAGCAAAGCCTCCTCAGCCAGCCGGGCGGCTTCAACGCTTTCTGCGGGAAGCTCTTTGAGCGGCCGGTCAGTGTCCTTGGGCAGGCGAATGCGGCTGGCATTGCCCCAGAGATCAAGCAGGCGTTGTGGCATGTCCACGACCCGCAACACAAAGTCGACCATGCCGGTGGCAATCGCTGCTCTGGGCATGGCATCGTACTCGGCGTCGTCAGGCGTTTGCACCAGCGTGATACCGCCCCACTCCTTGACACGGGTCAAGCCCACGGCACCGTCTGCGCCCGTTCCTGACATCACGATGGCCACAGCTCTTTCCTGGTGAGCCTGGGCAAGGGTACGGAAAAACAGGTCAATCGCGACATGCATTCCCTTGGTTCTCGTCGGCTCGGACAGTCGCAGATGGCCGTTGTCCATCGTCAGATCATGACTGGGTGGAATCACGTAAACATGGTTGGCTTCGATGGGCGTTGGCTGCAACACCTGAGTGACCGGCATTTTCGTGACGCGCTTCAAAATGACAGCCGCACTGCTTTCATGCTGGGGCGACAGGTGCAGAACAATCACGTACGCCATTCCGCTGTCAGCTGGCATGTGCTCAAAAAAGCGCAGCAAGGCACCCAGCCCGCCCGCTGAAGCGCCAATGCCAACGACTGGAAAAGTAATCGGACTTACTGTTGAATCGGTGAGTTCTTCCGGTTCAAAGGGAACATCAAGCGGGTCGGGCATGGTGAAGGCCTATAGTGTAAGTACATGTTACTACAAATTCTATAAATTTCTAAACCATGACAACGCGCCTGCGAACCTGATTGCCAACTCCCACGTGACGTCTTCCAAGCAGAAAGCTCATGGACAACATTCTCACCAGCATGCAGCCTTTCATAATGGCTTGTAACCACTGTTACTAATCTGCCTTCAGATGGACTTGACACACTGCCGTAGCCGGACGTTTGACGGATCCAAATTTCTTTGAAGGACGAACTGCACCTTCTTAAGCTCTGCCTCAAGAAATCCGGTCATCGACTTAACGCTGTCGTCATAAAAAAAGCGTCTGCAGAATGAACTGGAGACGCTTTACTGATTTACCTGATGCTTGTCTGCGGTGTCTGCTATTTTATCAATAGCGCTTTGCGCACGTCCTGCCTGCGCAGGAACCTGAAAACATCAATAATTATCAAGAAGGCCACTCAGCCCTGTTTAGCCTTGGCATAGTTGGCCATGCCGTCGGTAATTTCCTTTTTGGCTGCTTCCGGGCCTTCCCAACCCAGCACCTTGACCCACTTGCCCTCCTCCAGGTCTTTGTAGTGCTCGAAGAAGTGGGCGATGGTTTTCAGGCGTAGCGGATTCAGGTCTTCAGGTTTTTGCCAGTGCGTGTAAATTGACAGAATCTTGTCGGTAGGCACCGCCAGCACCTTGCCGTCTTCGCCAGCTTCATCAGTCATCTTCAGGATGCCGATGGCGCGGCACGTCACGACCACGCCAGGAATCAGGGGCACGGGCGTAATCACCAGCACATCGACCGGATCGCCGTCACCGCTGATGGTTTTGGGCACATAACCGTAGTTGGTTGGGTAGTGCATGGACGTGCTCATGAAGCGGTCCACGAAAATCGCGCCGGATTCCTTGTCCACCTCGTACTTCACCGGGTCGGCGTTCATCGGGATTTCGATGATCACGTTAAAGGACTCAGGAACGTTTTTACCGGGAGAAACTTTGTCTAGGGACATGATCGCTTTGCGTTAATGAAAAGACGTTGATGGAAGAGAAAAAGGGCGGGTGAAGTATCTTAAGGATGAACACCCCGAAAAAACCCACAAGAAACTCAGTACCAGCGCTGAATACTCGGTATTTACCCTTATTTTACTGATTCAGGCCTTACGACTTGTCAACTTGTCATCTTTTAGCGTTAAATTTCTTCCGTTGGCCAATCGTCTCTACGTGAGCAGCGAGGAAGCAACGCAGCGGAGGTCCGCTTGCGGTGTACCTCTTCCAAGCGAAAAAACAACGTAGGAGATTTCTATGATAGGTAACTCAGCGCTTATTCTTGCGCTAGTGTGCGGACTTATTGCCGTAGGTTATGGCATTTGGGCACGCAGCTGGATTCTTTCCCAGGACGCCGGCAATGCACGCATGCAGGAAATTGCATCGGCTATCCAGCTAGGCGCCGCCGCCTACCTGGCTCGGCAGTACAAAACCATCGCCATGGTGGGCGTCATTCTGGCGGTGCTGATCGGCATTTTTCTGGACAGCAAAACCGCTGTCGGCTTTGTGGTCGGCGCACTTTTATCGGGCGCTTGCGGCTTTATCGGCATGAATGTTTCGGTTCGCGCCAATGTGCGGACCGCGCAGGCGGCCACGCGCGGCATTGGCCCGGCGCTGGACGTTGCGTTTCGGGGCGGCGCCATCACCGGTATGCTGGTGGTCGGTTTGGGCCTGTTGGGCGTCACCAGTTTTTTCTGGTTTCTGGTGGGCAACGGCAACTACACGCCAACATCCAGGCTGGCTGATCTGCTCAATCCGCTGATTGGCTTTGCCTTTGGCTCGTCGCTGATTTCCATCTTCGCCCGACTGGGCGGCGGCATTTTCACCAAGGGGGCTGACGTGGGCGCTGACCTGGTGGGCAAGGTC
>JAYWDL010000044.1:0-7821 GCA_043779865.1 Polaromonas sp. | reverse complement strand
AGGATGTCCCTCACCGTGATAACGCCAAACTTCTCATTGGCGAACAGCTCAGGCTTCAGGGTTTTGAGCATTTCTGCCCGGCCCATCAGCTCGGCCACCGGTTTGCCGGTGTGCGCCATGATTTTTTCGACCACCGCGTAGGTTTCAGGATGCACGCCGGTCATGTCCAGCGGATTGGTGCTGGCGCGCAGTCGCAAGAAGCCCGCGCTCTGCTCAAAGGTCTTGGCGCCCAGCCCCGTCACCTTGAGCAGATCGGCGCGGCTGGCAAACGCGCCATTGGCATCGCGCCAGCGCACCACCGACTTGGCCACCGTCTGGCTCAGCCCCGAGACGCGCGCCAGCAGCGGCACGCTGGCGGTGTTCAGGTCGACGCCGACGCTGTTCACGCAGTCTTCCACCACCGTATCCAGACTGCGCGCAAGCTCGCTCTGGTTCACGTCATGCTGGTACTGGCCGACGCCGATGGACTTGGGGTCGATCTTGACCAACTCGGCCAGCGGGTCCTGCAGGCGGCGCGCAATGCTGGCGGCGCCGCGCAGGCTCACGTCCACGTCGGGCATTTCCTGGCTGGCAAACTCGCTGGCGGAATACACCGAGGCACCAGCTTCGCTAACCACCACGCGCTGCATGCCGTCAATTTGTTTCATCAAATCGGCCGCCAGTTTGTCGGTTTCGCGGCTGGCCGTGCCGTTGCCGATGGCGATCAGGTTCACGCCATGCTTTTCGCATAATTTAGCCAGCGTGTGCAGCGATCCATCCCAGTCCTTGCGCGGCTCGTGGGGGAACACGGTGGCGGTTTCGACCAGCTTGCCAGTGGCATCGACCACCGCGACTTTCACGCCGCTGCGAATGCCGGGGTCCAGCCCCATCACCACGCGCGGGCCGGCGGGAGCGGCCAGCAGCAGGTCGCGCAGGTTGTCGGCGAACACCTTGATGGCGACTTTTTCGGCGTCTTCGCGCAGGCGTGTGAACAGGTCGCGCTCCAGCGACAGGCTGAGCTTGACGCGCCAGGTCCAGGCTACGCACTTGCGGATCAAATCGTCGGCCGGCCGCGCCTTGTGGCTCCAGCCCAGGTGCAGGGCAATTTTTCCCTCTGCAATGCTCGGCTTGCCGGACTCGGGCGGCTCGGGCAACACCAGCCTGGCGTCCAGAATCTCCAGCCCCCGGCCGCGAAACACCGCCAGCGCCCGGTGCGAAGGCACACGGCCAATCGGCTCGTCGTAGTCAAAATAATCGCGAAACTTGGCGCTTTCCGGGTCATTTCTGGCGTGGTTTTCGTCCTTGCCTGTGACGAGCTTTGACGAAAACAGGCCCTCGCTCCACAGCCAGTGGCGCAACGATTGCACCAGCGCAGCGTCTTCGGCCCAGCGCTCGCTCAGGATGTCGCGCACGCCGTCGAGCACGGCCTGCACGGTCGTGAAATCGTCGCCGCTTTCATTCTTTTCGGCCTTCACATAGGCGATGGCTGCCTCTATCGGCACCAGCAGCGGGTCGACAAACAGCTTGTCGGCCAGCGGCTCGATACCCGCCTCGCGCGCCATCTGGCCTTTGGTGCGGCGCCTGGGTTTGTACGGCAGATAAAGGTCTTCCAGATCCTGCTTGGCAGCGGCAAGTTCAATTGCCGCGCGCAGTTCAGGCGTGAGCTTGCCCTGTTCTTGAATGCTTTTCAGCACGGCTTCGCGGCGGTCCTGCAGTTCACGCAGATAGCCCAGCCGGTAGTCGAGTTCGCGCAGCTGGATGTCGTCCAGCCCACCCGTGGCCTCCTTACGGTAGCGCGCAATGAAGGGGACGGTTGCGCCACCGTCGAGCAGATCCACTGCGGCCTTGACTTGATGCTCATGGGCCTTGATTTCGGCCGCAATCTGGCGAATGATCTTTTGCATGTTGAAAATGAAGTTCCGCAAAAAAAATTGGGAGTCAGGTCACTCGGGCCATGCTTGCAAGCTCTCATGCGGGCGACCTGACGGCAAAGGTCGGAATTGTCCCACACCCTAAAAGCAGCGCCACGCTGATAATTGCCGGCTTCAGCACCGCAAATTCCTGCAATTTTCCTGGAGGCTTTCCATGCGTATTCGCACCATTCTTTTACTTCTTGCCATTTTGCTGATCGCAGGTTTTGTCGCGCTAAATGTGGATGAATTTACGCGCGCCAGTCCGCTGAGTCTGGGCTTTACCACCATTCAGGTGTCGCTGGGCCTGGTCATGCTGGTGCTGCTGATCGTGGCATTGGTGGTATTTCTGGCCAGCACGCTGTATATGCAAAGCAAAAACGTGCTGGAGGCGCGAACCCACACCCGTGAACTGAATGCCCAGCGTGAACTGGCCGACAAGGCCGAAGCTTCCCGCTTTACCGAATTGCGGGCTTACCTGGAAGAGCAGGCGTTGGCCGCACAGCGGCGCGAGTCTGCTTTGGGAACCGTCCTGGCAGACCGCTTTGCCCAGCAGCAGCAGGCGCTGCTGGCCCGCATTGAGCAGTCAGACAACAGCATGGCGGCGTACATGGGCCAACTGGAAGATCGCTTGATGCGCCGCGGCCCCGTCAATCACGACCAGGACAGGGTCAGCCTCAACACGCCACTGGTTTGATGGCTGGGGCTGGCCAGCGCTCTGCCAGGCGTTTAATCACTCTGGACAGAGCAACATGGGTGTAAGAATATGGCCAGCCATCCGACCAAAGCTTGTTCACTGCAGCATGCTGCGCTTCTTTCAGGCGCAGTGCCGTTGGTGGCCACCCATGGAGATGACTTATGTTGTCCGACGCTACAAAACTTATAGCTGGCAGCGCACTGTTGCTGGCGGGATCAAGCACTTTTTCTGCGCAAAATCAGTGCATGGCGACTTCTGGCCCCAGCATAACGCCGGTGGTTGAGCTGTACACCTCGGAAGGCTGCAGTTCCTGTCCGCCCGCCGACAAATGGGCTTCATCGCTGAAAGACAAAGGCGTTGTGGTGCAGGCTTTTCACGTCGGTTACTGGGACTACATCGGCTGGGTTGACCGCTTTGCCGCGCCTGCCTACACCAACCGCCAGCGTGAGCTTGCAATCCGCAATAAGCAGCGCAGCGTCTACACGCCGCAGGCTGTGCTTGATGGCAAGGACTTGAGCGGCTGGAGTAATTGGGGAAACCAGCCTGCATCCAGAGAGCCCGCCCGCACCAACATCACTGTGCAGCAGCTGGGCGCAGACCAGTTTGAAGCCAGCGTAAGCTCGATACCTGCACTGCAAACCGCCTCCAGCTGGTCCGCCTACTGGACCATCACGGAACACGGCCACAACTCCAGAGTGCAAACCGGTGAAAATGCCGGTGAATTCCTCAAGCACGACTTTGTAGTGCGCCAGTACACGCCTGTAGGCGAATACAAAACCAGTGACGCCCCGCAGAAGCTCACCTTTCGCAGCATTGCCGCCACCCCTGGCCATGCACGCCAGGTTAACCTGGTGGTGTTTGACACCAAAACCGGCAATACGCTGCAAGCACTAAGCTTGCAGTGCGCGGTGTAAACGCCTGAAGTTGCCGCCACAATTTCCAGCAGGCTGGTTTCACGCGTTTTCAGGCGCTTAGACGCGCTCGCAGCCGGTGCAGCACAATGCGCACATGGAATTTCTCAGCCATCCAGGTCTTGTCTTGTGGTGCAGCTTGGCCAAACCTCATGCCCTAAAGGTTGAAGCGCCTTGATGCGGCTTAAAAAAATCCTCCATGCCCTGCTGCTCGCGCCAGTAGTACTGTTTTTGCTGTTCGAGGAATGGGGCTGGGAGCCGCTGGCTGCAGGCTTTGCTGCCTTGGGCCGCCTTCCCGTGTGGCGGCAACTCGAGCGCCTGATTGTTCGTCTGCCGCCCTGGGCTGCCTTGCTGGCCTTTGGCGTTCCCGTGCTGACGCTGATACCGATCAAACTGCTGGCGCTTTACCTGCTTGGCGAAGGTCATATAGGACTGGGTATAGCGCTGATACTGACGGCCAAACTTGCAGGCACGGCAATGGCGGCGCGCCTGTTTCAGCTTACCCAGCCTGCACTCATGCGACTCAAGTGGTTTGCACGCGGCTATACCGGCTGGAAAAACTGGAAAGACCGCCTGCTGCGACAGGTGCGAACCTCATGGCCCTGGCGCGTCGTTCGCAGACTCAAGCAGCGTGCGAAGAGAACCGGCCTTCGCCTGAAGGCAGTTTTCAAATCGGCAGTTTCAGAGTGGGGCAAGTAGCAAGCTCACCCTCGTTTTACTATAAACTTTATAGCAGACTTTATCCGTCCTGACTGCGTAAACCAGGTTTTCACCCTGTAGAAAACGGCACTGCGCGGATGCTTGGTGACAGGCTTTCAGGCCCTTGCAGTGATAACCGGTTTTTACATCTTTTGCGCACGCTGCTGGCGTGCAAAGAACGTCCACATCAGCAGGGTTGCATCAGGGCCATCAGGCGCACTGAAAGCCACGCTCCCATCGCCGCCGCTCCAGGCGTGGCCCAACGCGTCAATTTCACATGTCACCAACTCGGGCCTTCTGCCTGCATAGTAAGTCGAGGTCTTGTAGGCGTGGCGGGGACTGCGCCCGCCGATGCGCCTTGCATAGCGGCGCTGCACCGGCTCGGCGCTGGTGATAAAAGGAGCGTCGATGATGGCAAACTGCGCCGTCAACTGATCCACATTGACACGCCGAACCACGGGGTCGCTTTTGCCGTGAATCAGCATCACCGGCATACCCGGAAACTGAGGCTGTCCAGCGGAAAATTCGCGGGCCGTTTCACGGTGGGCCATGCTGGAGCCCTGCTGCATTGCCTGAAAAGCGCTTATGGGCGAGTCGCTCGTGCCATAAACCGGCGCCGAGTGCAGGCCGGCGGCGGCAATCATGTGGGGATAGCGCAAGGCCAGGATGGCCGCCAGCCCGGCGCCTGCCGACAGCCCCGCCACATAGGTGCGCGACGTATCGAGCCGGTGTTTGACCTGCACTTGCCTGACCATTTCGGCAATCAGCCTGACGTCGCCCGCGCCCTGCTGCGTGGAGCGCTTGTACCAGTGCCAGCAACGGTGCGAGTCGGCTGCGGCCGACTGCTGCGGATACAGCACCGCAAAACCCTTGCGCTCGGCCAGTTGGTTCATTCGCGTTGAGGTGGCGAAGTCAGTGGCAGTCTGCTTGCATCCGTGCAGCATGACGACCAGCGGGCGGGGCGCCGTGGCGATGCCCGAGGGCAGGTAAAGCCAGTACAGCATCCGCCTGGCCGGGGCCAGCCCCGTTCCCGGCAGGGTAAAAAACGACTTTTGCCAGTTCCCAGGCAAGGCCGGCAAGCCTGTGACAGGACGGCTAGTCGCTACCAAAGAAGTGTGGCGGGGCTTTGCAGCTTTTGCGCCCTGCGCTTTGACGACTTTCCGGCTTGTGACGGCTTTGAGGGGCCTTGTCGTTTTGACGGGACGGGTACGCTTTGCCGCCGGGGAGCGAACGGCCTTGGCCAGCAGGCTTTTGAAAAGCTTGCGGCCCTGTGCTTGCTGGACCTTGCTCACACGCCGTATGTTTTTGAGCCAAAGGCTGGTAAGACTTTTTGTCATTGTGTCAGCAGCGAAATAAGGTTGTTCGATAGCATGAGAGGTAACGGCCCTGGCAGAAGCAGAACCGCGAATTTCCTTTTTTTCCATTTCATTAAAAACCATTTTGCTGCATTGCAACAAACTTTTCTGTAAGCGGTTTTCCCCAAAACCGGGTAGTCGCCGGATAATTCCTGGACACACCCACCGGCGCTGCTGCAGACCCCCTTGCGATTTGGCTTCCAAGGAGATGGAAAGTCTGTCTTTCTTTCTTTCTTTCTTTCTTTCCTTCCTTCCTTCCTTCCTTCCTTCCTTCCTTTTTGTCTTCCATTCACCACCACCATGCATGACTTCCTGACCGTCGCTCTCTACAAATTCGTCGAACTGCCCGACTTTGCCGATCTGCAGGCACCGCTGCAGGCCTGTTGTGAAGCTCATGGCGTCAAAGGCACGCTGCTTCTTGCCTCTGAAGGCATCAATGGCACGATTGCCGGAATGCCTGACAGCGTGTACGCCGTGCTGGCCTTTTTGCGCCACGACCCGCGCCTGGCTTCGCTGGAACACAAGGAAGCGCATGCCGTCCGGATGCCGTTTTACCGGATGAAAGTGCGCCTGAAGCGCGAAATCGTCACCCTGGGCGTACCCGACGTTCATCCGGCGCTGATGGCGGGCCACTACGTCAAGCCGCAGGACTGGAACGAATTGCTGGCCGACCCCAAGCTGGTGCTGGTCGATACCCGCAACGATTACGAAGTGGCCATTGGCACGTTCAAAGGGGCCGTCAACCCGGCAACCCACAGCTTTTCAGAACTGCCCGGCTGGATGGACAAGGAAATGGCCGAGGGTGGCAAGCTGGCTCCAGTCGATGGCAAGAAGCCCAGGGTCGCCATGTTCTGCACCGGCGGCATCCGCTGCGAAAAGTCCACCGCGTTTTTGCGCGCCAAAGGGTTTGACGAGGTCTATCACCTTGAAGGCGGCATCCTCAAGTACCTGGAAACCATGCCTGCAGCGCAAAGCCAGTGGAAAGGCGAATGCTTTGTGTTTGATGAACGTGTCTCGGTCGGTCACGGGCTGAACGTGGGTGATTACACGCTGTGCCGCTCCTGCCGCGCCCCCTTGAGCGCTGAAGACCGCCAGTCGCCTCTTTATGAACTGGGCGTGAGTTGCGCGCACTGCCACGCCAGCACCACCGGGGAGCAAAAGCAGGGCTACCGCGAACGCCAGCGCCAGGTTGCGCTGGCCGAGGCGCGCCATCAATCCCATATTGGTGTGCGGCAGCCGGACAGCGCCTGAGATTGCCGTGACGCCCGCCCTCAGTCCTTCGGAAGATCAGCCCTTGCCCGTGCTGTACTCCTTTCGCCGCTGTCCCTATGCCATGCGGGCGCGGCTGGCCATCGCGGCAAGCGGCCTGCGCTGCGAATTGCGGGAAATCGTGCTGCGGAGCAAACCGCCCGAACTGCTGGCTGCTTCGCCCAAGGCGACGGTGCCTGTGCTGGTCCTGCAGAGCGGCAAAGTGATTGAGCAGAGCCTGGAGATCATGCTGTGGGCTCTGCGACAAAACGACCCACAATGCTGGCTTGCGCCGGTACACGGAACGCTGCAAGACATGCAGGCGCTGATAGCCGGGAACGATGGCGTCTTCAAGCAGCACCTGGACCGCTACAAGTATCCGAACCGCTATCCGCAGGAACATGAAGGTGCCGCCGATGGGCAGCAGTTTGCCCAAACCCACCGCGCCAGCGCTGCCTGCTGGCTGATGGAACTTGAAACACGGCTCACCCGCCAAGCCTGGCTGTTTGGACCCGCCGCCAGCCTGGCTGACATGGCCATCCTGCCGTTTGTGCGCCAGTTTTCCCATACTGATGCGGCCTGGTTTTCTTCACAGCCCTGGCCGCGTCTTGGCGCATGGCTTGTGCGCTGGGAGTCCGGTGCATGGTTTCAGCGCGTGATGGAAAAATATCCACCATGGCAGTCAGGGCAGGCGGTCATTTCTTTTCTGTCGTCCGATCAGGATCAGGCTGCCTATACCCCAGGAATTTTAAGGAATTTAGGTCTCTAGCGAATAGAGGACGGGCGCAGCCAGCTATTAATTAGATAGCAAACCTTTATCTCCCTTATCCGGCCAGTCTTGGCGCGGTCAAACCTCTGGGGCAATCGCCTCGGCATAGTCATACAGCGCCCCCAAAATCGCTTCGCCCCGCTCGTCGGCGGTTTCCGCCAGCGCATCAATCTCGGCAAACAGCGCATCGACATTGCGGGCACCGCCCTCGCCTTCCAGCAGCCGCGCGACGCGATGCGCTTCCCAGCGCTCG
>JAYWDL010000043.1:0-2679 GCA_043779865.1 Polaromonas sp. | reverse complement strand
CGCCATCCGGATTGCCCGCGATGACTTTCATGGCGAGTGGAATTATGTCATTTCACCTAACCCATAAAAGTCCATGTTATTTATTTATGGCTCCTAAGCGGCTTTTCGTCACACCCAAAGTAAAAAGCAGCAGCTTAAAAACTTAAAATCGGAGATTCGGTGTTTTTTAACCATTGCTTGCAGTGGCAGCACCCGACCGTTTCCGACTTCCTTGCAAAACACCCACTTCATGTCCATCCAGCCAAAATCGCCCCCAGCAGCAGGCAACGTTGCCCCAGCACCCCACAACGAAAACCAGCTCATGGTCGAGCGGCGTGAAAAGCTCAACGTCTTGCGAAAGCACCAGGCAGATGGCAAAGGCGTGGCCTTCCCGAACGACATCAAGCCCGAACACCGGGCTGAGGCGCTGTTCGCGAAGTACAGCCATTTGAGCAACGAAGAGCTGGCGCCGCTGGCGGTGAAGGTCCACGTTGCGGGCCGCATGATGCTCAAGCGCGTGATGGGAAAGGCGAGTTTTGCAACGCTGCAGGATGCCTCGTTTGGCCCCTCGGGCGGACGCATTCAGCTCTACATCAACAACGAAGGCGTGGGCGAAGAAGTTCACAGCGCCTTCAAGCACTGGGACCTGGGCGACATCGTGGCGGCTACCGGCACGCTGTTCAAGACCAAAACCGGCGAGCTTTCAATTCACGCCGACAGCATCCGGCTGGTGACCAAAAGCCTGCGTCCGCTTCCTGACAAATTCCACGGCATGGCCGATCAGGAAGTCAAATACCGCCAGCGTTATGTCGATCTGATCATGGATGAGGCTGCACGCAAGCGCTTCATGGCGCGCAGCAAGGCGGTCAGTGGCATTCGCGACTTCATGGTGGCGCATGACTTTCTGGAAGTGGAAACGCCCATGCTCCATTCGATTCCGGGCGGCGCCAATGCCAAACCCTTCAAGACCCATCACAATGCGCTGGACCAGGAAATGTACCTGCGCATCGCGCCCGAACTGTACCTGAAGCGGCTGATCGTGGGCGGTTTTGAGCGGGTATTCGAGATCAACCGCAGCTACCGCAACGAAGGCATCAGCGTTCGCCACAATCCCGAGTTCACCATGATGGAGTTCTACGCAGCGTGGTGGAATTACACCGACCTGATGACCTTCACCGAAGCACTGATCCGCGACGCGGCCCAAAAAGTCTGCGGCTCACTGCAATTGACCTACGCCGGAAAGCCGGTCGATTTGGAACCTGCCTTTGAACGCCTGACCATCCGCGAAGCCATCCTCAAGCACACAGAGGCCGGCGAGCAGGTGGACGACGCCGCATGGCTGACGAACGCGCTTAAAAAGCTGGGATTGAACGAGGAAAAAAATCGTCTCGCCGGCCGCTCGCTGGCCAGCCTGCAGGTCATGTACTTTGAAGAAACGGTAGAGGAAAAGCTCTGGCAGCCCACCTTCATCTGCGAACATCCGGTCGAAATCTCGCCGCTGGCGCGCGCCAGCGACACCAACCCGGGCGTGACCGAGCGCTTTGAGCTCTACATAACCGGTCGCGAATTCGGCAACGGATTCAGCGAGTTGAATGATGCGCAGGAGCAGGCAGCGCGTTTCAATGCCCAGGTCGAAGCCAAGGACAGCGGCGATGATGAAGCCATGTTCTACGATCACGACTTTATTCGCGCCCTTGAATACGGCATGCCGCCGACTGGCGGCTGTGGCGTGGGCATAGACCGCCTGATGATGCTGCTAACCGACAGCCCCAGCATCCGGGACGTGATTTTGTTTCCGGCGCTTCGCCGCGAGGCCTAGGGGCCACAGGCAAGGGGCAAGAGGGCCAGCGCCAAACTTGGCATCGCTCAGGGCAACGCTCCAGGGAGCCTCGCCGCAGCGCTTGGCGATCTTTCCACCGGCAGCCGCAGATCGTCGAGGTAGTCGCGCGCAATGTTGACGCTGCTTTCGCTGCCAAGCGATTTATAGCGTTTTATCAGCCACTGCCTGGCGCAAAGCCTGCCCAGGTCACGCAATGCATAAATAAGATTTGAATCGGTCGACGCCTTGGTCGAGGCGCTGAACTTTTCCAGTGCCTCGCCGCCGTCAATGCGGTGCATCAGCACGTCTTTGTACTGCGCCGGATCGAGCTTGCCTTCGGCCAGTAGCCGCTTGACGAAATCGATGGCACGCATCTCGGCGACCAGGGCTGCGTTGAACGTGATCTCGTTGACCCGGTCTGCGATCTCTCCGGGCTGGGTAGGCAACTTGTCGCGCTGGATGGGATTGATCTGCACCAGAATGATGTCGCGGCTCCTGCACTGGTAAATCAGCGGATGCAGCGCCGGATTGCCGGTGTAGCCGCCGTCCCAGAAATGATCTCCTTCAATCTCGACAGCCCGGAACACCGTGGGCAGGCAGGCCGATGCCATGACCGCGTCAGCCGTCAGGCGCTTGCCTGAAAACACCTCGGCCTTGCCGGTGCTCACGCGCGTCGCCACCACAAACACCTTGGGCGTGGCGGGGTGCGCCGCTGCCGCGAGCCGTTCGAAATCGACCTGGGACTTGAGAAAATCCTTCAGCGGGTTGATATCAAACGGGTTGCTCTGGTAAGGCGACAGGGTGCCGGACCAGTAACGCGTGATTTCATCGGTCCAGGAGGCGCTCGACCAGATGCCGCCGCCCAAGTGCCCCAACAGGAT
>JAYWDL010000042.1:0-19664 GCA_043779865.1 Polaromonas sp. | reverse complement strand
TGGTACATCGAAGCCCACCAGTTCCGTATCGACACGGCCAGCGGCGTCGGCCGGCCCACGCCTGAGGGCGCACACCGCGACGGCGTGGATTTTGTGGTGGTGCTGATGGTGGCGCGGCGCGGCGTCAAGGGCGGCGAGACCCGGGTGTTTGATGCCCACGGACCCGACGGCGTTCGATTTTTGATGCAGGAACCGCTGACGGCGCTACTGCTGGATGATGAGCGGGTGATCCACGAGACAACGCCGATTTTTCCCGCCGACGGCCAGGACCAGGGTGGCGGCCTGCGCGACACGCTGGTGCTGACCTACCGGGCCGGGGGATTTCAGGCTCCCTGAAAAATCTGGCGTCCGCGTCCGCCGGCCGCTTTATCCTGCCGCCTTGACCTTGAACCCAGACAGGTTTCGGAAAAATCCGCTTGACGAATTTACTTTAAACCTAAACAATTAAGGCGAGATTAATCTACAAAGCACGCATTTCATGCACATCCTTTGCCTTGGGGGCGGTCCTGCCGGTTTGTATTTCGGCCTGCTGATGAAGCGGCAAGACCCTGCTAGCCAAGTCACCGTGGTCGAGCGGAACCGCCCTTTCGACACCTCTGGCTGGGGCGTTGTGCTGTCGGACCAGACGCTGGGCAATCTGCAGGCGTCCGACCCGGTCAGCGCCAAGCTGATTGGCGACGCTTTCAACCACTGGGATGATGTCGAGATGTTTTTCAAGGGCCGCAGCGTGCGCTCGGGCGGCCACGGGTTTTGCGGCATTGGCCGCAAACGCCTGCTCAATATCCTGCAGGATCGCTGCCTTGAACTGGGCGTTGAACTGGTGTTTGAAACTGACGTTACCGACGACCAGACGATCGCCGCGCAGTACAACGCCGACCTGGTGATTGCGAGCGACGGCCTGAACAGCCGCATCCGCACCCGCTACGCTGCTACCTACCAGCCCGATGTCGAACTGCGCGAATGCCGCTTTGTCTGGCTGGGAACGCGCAAGACGTTTGACGCCTTCACTTTTGCCTTCGAGCAGACCGAGCATGGCTGGTTTGCCGCCCATGCCTACCAGTTTGACGACACCACCTCAACCTTCATCGTAGAAACCCCGGAAGCGGTCTGGAAAGCCCACGGCCTGGACCACATGAGCCAGGAGGACGGCATTGCATTTTGCGAGCGGCTGTTTGCCAGGTATCTCGATGGCAATGCGCTCATGAACAATGCCACGCATGTGCGCGGCTCGGCGATCTGGATTCGTTTCCCGCGCGTCGTCTGCGAGCGCTGGGTGCATCACGAAACCATTGCTGGCAAGCGCGTTCCCATCGTGCTGATGGGCGACGCGGCGCACACCGCCCATTTTTCGATTGGCAGCGGCACCAAGCTGGCGCTGGAAGACGCGATTGAGCTGGCGCGGTGCTTTGCGCAACATCCTGACACCGACGCAGCGCTGCAAGCCTACGAAGCCGTGCGCTCGGTCGAGGTGCTGAAAATCCAGAACGCGGCGCGCAACTCGACCGAATGGTTTGAAAACGTCAACCGCTACAGCGGCCTGGAAGCTGAACAATTTTTCTACTCGATGATGACGCGCTCACAGCGCATCAGCCATGAAAACCTGCGCGTTCGCGACGCCGCCTGGCTGCAGGGCTATGAGCAGTGGCTGGCCAGGAGCCATGACCAAACCCCGCCGCCGCCCATGCTGCTGCCGCTGACCGTGCGCGGGCTCACGCTTAAAAACCGCATCGTCGTCTCGCCCATGGCCACCTACAGCGCGATTGACGGCGTGCCCCAGGACTTTCATCTGGTGCATCTGGGCGCGCGCGCGCTGGGCGGCGCAGCGCTGGTTTTTGTGGAAATGACATCGCCCGACCCCGAAGGCCGCATCACCCCGGGGTGTCCGGGCTTGTGGAACGAGGCGCAGATGCTGGCATTCAAGCGGATTGCCGATTTCGTTCACGCCTCGGGCGCTGGCGCCAAAATCGGTTTGCAGTTGGGCCACAGCGGTCCAAAAGGCTCGACGCAAGTCGGCTGGGAAGCGCCGGATGAGCCGCTGGCCGAGGGCAACTGGCCACTGCTGGCCGCCAGCGCGGTGGCTTACGGGCCAAACAACCAGCTGCCGCAAGCCATGACGCGCGCCGACATGGACCGCATCAAGGCCGGCTTTGTGCAATCGACCCGCTATGCCGCACAAGCCGGTTTTGACTGGCTGGAGCTGCACTGCGCGCATGGCTACCTGCTGTCGAGCTTTATCACGCCGCTGACGAATCTGCGCGGCGATGACTACGGCGGCTCGCTTGAAAACCGCTGTCGTTACCCGCTCGAAGTGTTCAGCGCGATGCGCGATGTCTGGCCCGCGCAGCTGCCGATGAGCGTTCGCATCTCGGCCCACGACTGGGCGCCTGGCGGCAACACCGCCGACGATGCGGTGGCCATGGCCCGGCTGTTCAAGGCTGCCGGCTGCGACTTCATCGACGTCTCGTCGGGCCAGACAACGCGCGCGGCCAGGCCGGTGTATGGCCGCATGTACCAGACGCCGTTCGCCGACCGGATTCGCAATGAAGCCGGCATCCAGACGATTGCCGTCGGCGCCATTTCCGAGGTCGATCACGTCAACAGCATCATTGCCGCCGGCCGTGCCGACCTGTGCGCGATTGCCCGGCCGCACCTGGCCGACCCGGCCTGGACACTGCATGAAGCGGCAAAACTGCAAAGCCGGCATGTGAACTGGCCGCAGCCTTACTTGAGCGGGCGCGATCAGCTCTACCGCGATATTTCAAAGCAAAAAGAGGCTGCTGCGCAGGTGGAACGTGCGCAGTCAGCTATCAAATAAATAGCACTCAATGTAAGTAAAAGGAAAAACAATGGACATGGAAGCAAGAGGCCACAGCGAACACCCGGAGGAATTACGCCTCTGGCTGCGAATGCTCACACTAACCCAACTGGTCGAAAAGCAGGTGCGTACCCAGTTGCGCGAGCAATTCGATACCACGCTGCCGCGCTTCGACCTGATGGCGCAGCTGGAGCGCAACCCGGAAGGCCTGAAGATGAACGAGCTGTCGCGCCGCATGATGGTGACGGGCGGCAACGTCACCGGCATTACCGACCAGCTGGTGACCGAGGGGCTGGTCGAGCGCGTCAGGGTCGAAGGCGACCGCCGCGCCTACCGCGTGCGCCTGACGCCGCACGGCCGCACCCAGTTTGACGAGATGGCGCGCCAGCATGAGGGCTGGATCGTGGCGGCGTTTGTTGGCTTGTTGCCGCACGAAGTCGAATCCCTGCACATGCTGCTGGGCAAGGTCAAACAGCATTACAACAACCCCCAACTGGAAACAGCATGAAGCACTACATCGGCCCCACCAATCCCATGCATTCGCAGTTTGATGCGCTGGCCAATTACCAGGCGCAGCATTTCGCCTATGCGTTCGACGGCGGCGTTGCCACGCTGACGCTGAACCGCCCCGAGCGCAAGAATCCGCTGACCTTCGAGTCTTACGCCGAACTGCGCAAGCTGTTTCGCGCGCTGAACAGCGCCACCGATGTCAAGGTCGTGGTGCTGGCGGGCGCCGGCGGCAACTTTTGCTCAGGCGGCGATGTGCATGAAATCATCGGCCCGCTGACCCGCATGAGCATGCCCGAGTTGCTGGAGTTCACGCGCATGACGGGCGACCTGATCAAGGCGATGCGGCTATGCCCGCAACCCATCGTGGCTGCGATTGATGGTATATGCGCCGGCGCGGGCGCCATGATGGCGCTGGCCGCCGACATGCGGCTGGGCACGGCGCAGGCCAAAACGGCTTTCCTGTTCACCCGTGTCGGCCTGGCCGGCGCCGACATGGGCGCATGCGCGCTGCTGCCGCGCCTGATTGGCCAGGGCCGCGCGTCAGAGCTGCTATTTACCGGACGCGCCATGAATGCGCAGGAAGGCCTGCAATGGGGCTTTTTCAACGCGCTGCATGCGCCCGAAGCGCTGCTGGACGCGGCGCACCAGCTGGCGCACGAGCTGGCGAGCGGCCCGACCTTTGCCCACGGAATGACAAAGACCATGCTGCACCAGGAATGGGCCATGACGCTGGATCAGGCCATTGAAGCCGAAGCGCAGGCGCAAGCCATCTGCATGCAGACGCAGGATTTCAGCCGTGCTTACGAGGCGTTTTCGGTCAGACAAAAGCCGGTGTTCAGGGGCGATTGAGCGCCGCGATCACGTACGGAAAGCCCAAGCATGAAATCAACAACTGACCACCTGGGCCTGCCCTTTTTTGACGACGTTCACCGTGAACGCGGGCAAGGGCTGGCCGACTGGATTCCCGGCCAGCACCTTGACGAAAGTGACGACCGCCAGGCCTGCCGGGAGTGGGTCGGGCGGCTGGGTGACAAGGGCTGGCTGCGGTACTGCGTGCCTGCCGGCCCGGATGACGCTTTGGGCGGCGCGCTGGACAGGCTAGATTCGCGCGCGCTTGTCATCCTGCGCGAGACGCTGGCCTTTCATTCGCCTCTGGCCGATTTTGCGTTTGCCATGCAGGGGCTGGGCGACTTTCAGCTGACGCAGGCCAGGCTCGGCGAAATGGCGACGCTGGTCGATGCGGCGGCGCTGCTGACCTACCGCGCTGCCTGGCTGCGCGACGAAAGCGAACGTCTGGGCAACAGCGTTCGGGTAACTGCGGAAGCGGCGATGGCCAAAATGACGGCCACCGAAAACGCGCAGTGCGTCATCGACATGGCGCTGCAGATGCACGGCGGTCTGGGCGTAAAGGTCGGCACCAGGGTCGAAAGCCTGTACCGCGACATCCGCTCGCTGCGCATTTATGAAGGCGCCACCGAAGTCCAGCAACTCATCATTGGCAAGGCGGTACTGAAATCATGACCCGTCCTGTTTCCATTTCTTCTGCTTCTTCCGCTTCAACAGCTGCCTCCGCACAAACCGATCGCTTCGTGCATGAGCGGCTGCCGCCGCCCGAGCAGTGGCCAACACTCGACTATTCGCGGTTACCCGACTTGCAGATAGCGGCGCAGTCAAATCTGGTGGAAGTGTTGTTCACCAGGGCACTGGACAGCGGCCACGCTGACCGTCCGATGCTGCGCTCGGACCGGATCACGCTGAGTTATATCGACGCGCTGGCCCGCGTCAACCGGATTGCCCAGGTGCTGACCGAAGACTTCCAGCTGGTGCCCGGCAACCGCGTTTTGCTGCGCGGCGGCAATTCCATCGGCATGGCGCTGGCCTGGCTGGGCGTGGTTCAGGCCGGTCTGGTGGCGGTCGCGACCATGCCGCTGCTGCGCGCCAAGGAACTGGGCGAGATTATTGAAAAAGCCCGGCCGGCGCTGGCACTGTGCGATGCCAGCCTGCTTGAAGAACTGCAGATTGCCAAATTGAAAAGCATCTCGTTGCAGACCATCGTCCCGTTCAAGCTGATGAACGAGCCCGGCTCGCTGGCGGTGCTTTCGGCGCAAAAAGATGGCAATTTCACGCCCTGCCCGGTCGCGGCTGACGACATCGCCATGATAGCTTTCACATCGGGCACCACCGGCAAACCCAAGGCGGCGGTTCACACCCACCGCGACGTGCTCGCCGCCTGCGAAGCCTGGCCGCGCCATGTTCTCAAGGCCAGGCCTGAAGACGTCGTAATGGGCTCGCCGCCGCTGGCCTTCACCTTTGGCCTGGGCGGCATGCTGATATTTCCGATGTGGGCCGGCGCGTCGGTGTATTACCCATCCATTGGCTACACGCCCGAAGCGATGGTCAAGCTCGTCAAGCAGGTGGGCGCGACGATCTGCTACACGGCGTCGACGTTTTACCGCCAGATGGCCGCCTTTGCAAAGCAGCATGGCGTGCCTGATCTGCGGCTGTGCGTGAGCGCCGGCGAGAGCCTGCCGGATGCAACGCGGCAGCTGTGGAAAGACGCCACCGGCATTGACATCATCGACGGCATTGGCGCCACCGAGATGTTCCACATTTTCATCTCGTCCACGCCGGATGATATGCGCCGGGGAGCGATTGGCAGGGTCGTCCCCGGCTACACCGCCAGGGTGGTGGGTGAAAACGGCGTTGAAGTGCCGCGCGGGAGCATTGGGAGGCTGGCGGTCATCGGTCCGACCGGCTGCCGTTATTTGAACGATGCGCGCCAGAGCAATTACGTCAGGGACGGCTGGAACTATCCGGGGGATGCCTTCAGGCAGGACGCTGACGGCTATTTTTTCTACCAGGCACGCGATGACGACATGATCATTACCGCAGGCTACAACGTGGCAGGCCCGGAAGTGGAAGACGCCTTGCTCAAGCATCCTGCGGTAGCGGAATGCGGCGTGGTGGGGATTCACGATGAAGAGCGGGGCATGATCGTCAAGGCTTTCGTGGTGCTCAAGCCGGAGCAGACTGAAAACGCGGCCATGGTCAAGACGCTGCAAGACCATGTCAAGGCGACGCTCGCGCCCTTCAAATACCCGCGTCAGATCGAGTTTCTGGCTAAACTGCCGCGCACCGAAACCGGCAAGCTGCAACGCTTCAAACTGCGCCAGCCATGAAATTCACGACTCAAAAGCGCGTCCGCTTTCACCATTGCGACCCGGCAGGGATTGTGTTTTATCCGCAGTTCTTTTACCTGCTGCATGAGGACTTTCTGGCGCACATCGGATTTCCTGAACACATCCTGATCGCCAGTGGAATGGGCGTTCCGATCGTCGACATGAAAACCGAATTCTTGGGCATGTGCCGCAACGGCGACCTGCTCACGATGACGCTGGAGCTGACTCGCATCGGCGGCGCAAGCCTGGGAATGCACTATGAAATTCATGCTTTCACGCAGACTCCATATGCACAAGGCGCTATTAAATTAAGAGCGGACGGCGTCGTGGTTTATTCAGAAGTTCCTCAAGGCAAACCGGTGCGTATTCCCGACGACCTGCGCAGTGCCTTGTTGCCCTACCTCCAGACCACCCCGGAAAAATCATGATGACAAAAATCCAGCCGCCCGACTGGGCCGAACCCAAAGGTTATGCCAACGGCATCCTCGCGCGCGGCGCCCTGCTCTTCGTCGGCGGCCAGATCGGCTGGAATGCCCGGCAGCAGTTTGAAACCGACGATTTTGTTGCCCAGACCCGCCAGACGCTGCAAAACATCGCCACCGTGTTGAAGGCCGGCGGCGCAGCCCCGGAGCATATGGTGCGCATGACCTGGTACATCGTGGACCGCGCCGAATACAACGCCAGACTGAAGGAGATCGGCGCTGTCTACCGCGAAGTCATGGGCAGGAACTTCCCGGCCATGACCTGCGTTCAGGTGGCGGCGCTGGTGGAGGAACGGGCCAAGGTCGAGATCGAGGTGACGGCGGTGGTGCCGGATTGAACTTGGGCTGGCCATGTTCGCCAGCTACAGAACCTGGTGATTGCCGCTTATTCCATAGGTAGCGCACGTGCTGGCTGCCCTGTCGCACCGCAAGCGTATCCGGGAGACGCTTGATGCAAAGGCCGCGTCCGATGCGCTACCCCATCACCATCGAACCCGGAAACGACACTAGCGCTTGGGGCGGGGTGGTTCCCGACCTGCCCGGCTGCTTTTCGGCCGGCGACACGCTGGAAGAAGCCATGATTCAGGCGGAGGACGCCATTACCGGCTGGATTGAAACCGCCATTGATGCCGGGCAAGACATACCCGCACCGTCCCATATCGAAGTACTGCGCTCAGCCCATCCTGAATTTGATGGCTGGCTATGGGCGCTGGTGAAGGTAGACCCGGCCATGCTGGACGACACCTTGGAGCGCGTGAATATCAGCCTGCCGCGCCGCGTACTGCGTCGCCTGGATGCGCGAGCCCGCAGCGCTGGTGAAACACGCTCAGGGTTCATTGCCCGGATGGCCGTTGAAGGGCGCGAGCCTGTAGCGCATGCCTGAACCGTTTTGCCCCAGCTAGACCCGCTTCGAAACCGGGTTGAAAAGCCAGACTCCCGCTGGCCTGCTGGGGCTGCCTTTTGGTTTTCCAGTCTGTCCAGGCTTGCACTGGCTTTTTTTCTTTTTGTTGAATCAGAGCTAGCTCGCGCAGTATGTCGCGCAGGTCACGCGCCCCGAATGCAACGCCACCAGCCCCACGGATGCGCTCAAGAAATACGGTTTACTCAGGTCGCAGGCGTCCGGCTTGGGCCTTCCCCCCAAACAAAAACACCCCGCCACGCAATAGCGTAACGAGGTGTCGTAGCGGCTGCTGAAGCAGCCGCCTGCCATGATCCGTGAGGCTTATTGAACAACGGGGTAGTTATGCTCAAGAGTTGATGTGGCGATGATTGCTTTTGGGGCTGCTACTGCGGCTTGCACTTCAGCACGGGTTTTGGTACTGGCAGGGGCGCTCTTGACTTCCGGGTAGGCGTTGCGGGAGAAGTTGACGACGTAGCCATCGCGCTTTGCCTGTGCCAGTTCGGCTTGTACTTCTGCACGGGTTTTGGTGCTGACCGCTGTCATTTGTTCGGCCTGGTTGGCCACATAGCCTTCGGCGAAGCTGCTTGCAGAAGCGAGGGCGGCGATGGCAAGAACGGAAGCGGAGATGATTTTCGATTTCATGATGAATTTCCTTTGAAGAATTTACAAATATCCGGCCTCGCAAGCGGGTAGCCCACTAGTTCCGTCATCGGTAAGCCGCCGTGATGACTACGGCCTATCGATGTACATGACTTGGCCCCTACCCCTTGATCCACAAGGGCGTGTCCGCGGAACACTCAAGTGCCAAATTCAGGACAATCAAAGACGAAATAATGGGAACTTTTTTGCGACGACTTCGAGGCAGCCAATACCCTGCCCTTTGGGGCGGGGTAGCCGTACCTATCACCCATCCCAGAACGAAGCGATTCAATCGCTTTCGCAACTTCCCCATCCTGCAATTGCATGCCGTAAAGGCCGACTCCAAAATTAGGCGTGCGAGAGCAAAACTACATCCGCAGGTCGCTTGACCTGCTACGCGTACACCATGAAAAGATTGAAGCATGCCGGCCGGGTGACGTTTGATGCCAAGGCCGGACCCCGTGCGCTACGCGTGCTGGCTGGCTGGCTGGCTGGCTGGCTGAAATAGCGTAACTACAAATAACCCTTACACTCTTAATAATCATAACTACAATAAAGCATGGATGTGACGTTCGGCCTCGCCAAAGACACCGCGAATCTGGCAAAGCATGGTGTTTTACTGGCCGATGCCGCAGGCTTTGAATGGGACACCGCTGTGGTGTGGCCTGACAAGCGCCGGAACTATGAAGAGGCCCGCATGGTGGCTCTGGGTTACATCGGGCTGCGCATCATGTCCGTGGTGTTCGTTGACCGTCCACCAGAGCAACCGACTGAGCGTCGCATTATCAGTTTGAGAAAAGCCAACAGCCGAGAGGTGAAACGATATGCCGAAACTTAAAGCCGGAACCATCCTTCCCACGCCTGCCGAGGACTACGCAATTAATGTTGCTACCATGTCTGACCTGGACGCCGTGCCGTTCACGGAGGCCGAATGGGTGCAAGTCAAACCACTGGTTCGCCGTGGCCGCCCGCTGGGAAGTGGCACCAAGACACAGGTAACGCTGCGCCTGGATGTGGAGGTGGTGGAGAAATTCAGGGCATCAGGGGATGGCTGGCAAACCCGCATCAATGACGCCTTGAAAAGCTGGCTGAAGAGTCACGCCTGAACAGTTTTTACCCCAGGAGTCTGGGCGCCACAAGCGCGATGCAGACAGGCAGTAATTCGTACAGACAAGAAAAAATAATGCTATCGTTTGAATAGCAATGTTTCTTTATCCCGTGTGGGCTTGACTGGTGGCTTGGGGAGAAACCGAACCACCGGCAGCAGGATTTTCAAGTCGAACGTCGCGCGAACTGACTGCTCATCGGACTACTGCGTCAGGTTCTTACCATGCCTATCCGATCTTCTGCCAAAGCGGCCATAGCTGAACGTGACTTTCTTCACACCGAAGGAAGTTCACGCCAACGAAGGCGCTTGGCGTTGCTCAGGGAGGTCTACTGGAGTATGAGGGAGGGCTGGGGAGGCGATGCATCAGGGTTGCTGCCCGCCTCAGTAGCGGCGCGCGCGCGGGCCTCGCCCTCGGCGATGAAGCGTGCGGCCAGTACCAGCGCGCCCATTGCGAAGTCCTTGTCATAGGCCGCAATCATCTCATCGGAGAGTCGCGCGAGTTGCGCGAAAAAGCTGTCTTTGCTGGTCTTGTCTTGGCTGATCGTATCTTGGCTCATTGAGTTGTCTCCTTGATTAAAAAAAATTGGCTATGCCAATGTTCACGGTGTGATCGCGATCTTCATCACGCCGTCGCGCTGGTTCGCGAACAGCTCGTAGGCGGCTTCGATCTGGTCAAGCTTGAAGCGGTGCGTGACCAGCGGCTTCAGGTCCACGTCGCCCGAGGCGACCACGTTCAGCAGACGCCGCATGCGCTCCTTGCCACCGGGGCACAGCGTCGTGACGATCTTGTATTCAGCAAGACCAGCGCCAAAGGCGGACATCGGAATCGTCAGGTCCCCGGAATAGACGCCCAGGCTCGAAAGGGTGCCCCCTGGCCGCAGCACGCGCAGCGCGTTCTCGAAGGTTTGCTGCGTACCGAGCGCCTCAATCGCACAGTCAACGCCACGCCCGTCGGTAAGCTTCATGATTTCCTCCACCGGATTGCACTGCTTGAAATCGATCACATGGTTGGCACCGAGCTGACTGGCCACCGAGAGCCGTGCAGCGACGGTGTCAACTCCAATCACGGTGGACGCGCCCAACAGCTTGGCGCCAGCCACCGCGCAAAGGCCAATCGGGCCGAGCGCGAACACCGCAACCACATCGCCGATGCGAATATGACCGCTCTCAGCGCCAGCGAATCCGGTGGACATGATGTCCGGGCACATCAGCACCTGCTCGTCGCTCAACGCATCGGGGATTGGGCAGAGGTTAGCCATCGCATCAGGCACCAGCAAGTATTCGGCTTGCGCGCCGTCGATGGTGTTGCCGAAGCGCCAGCCGCCGAGCGCCTTAAAGCCGTGTTTGCCGCTGCCGCCATCCTGAGACGGCGATCCGCAGAGGCATGCATAGCTGTAGCCGCAGGGCGTGATGGCACCAGCGATGACGCGCTGTCCCTCCTCGTAGCCACTGACGGACGAACCCAGCTTCTCAATCACGCCCACCGGTTCGTGCCCGACAGTCAGGCGCGTTGCGACGGGGTACTCGCCCTTCAGGATGTGCACGTCGGTGCCGCAGATCGTGGTTGTGGTGATGCGGATCAGCGCGTCGTTGGGCCCGACGTCGGGGATTGGCTTGTCTTCGAGCACGATGCGGCCGGGTTCGACGAACACGGCTGCTTTCATCATCTTTCTGGCCATGACAATTCTCCTTGGAGAGTGGCAGGGGATGCTGTGGCTGGGACGCGAGCTGACTCGGCGTTGACTCGGGCGCGGTCATTTGCCTCGGCCACGTCCGTGTTGGTCCTGCGGGTCTTGCCTTGGCTGATCGTGTCATGGCTCATTGAGTGAACTCTTCGACTGACGGATTGGCTTTGCGCGAACGGAACAGCGCATCCGGCAGACTGAGCCAGCCCAACACACCGTCTTGCGTACCGAAGGCGAGGCGGCTACCGTCACCGGACCAGGTGAGCGCATTCACCGCACCACCCCCTGAGCCCTTGATGAACAGGCCGTCGGCGCTTCCTGGCTGGCAGAGCAGCACAGCGCCGTTGTGATAACCGGCCGCAATCAGCGACTGCCGCGGATGGCAGCTGACGCAACTCACCGGCGTTTTGCTCGGGATGCCGCACTCGACAGGCTGGTCCTTGGCGCCAGGAGGATCGAAGCTCCAGCATACCGGCCGCGTGCCGCCGCTAGTGGCAAGATAGCGCCCATCGTGCGAAAACGAGAGCGACAGCGGCTGCCCGGGGTAACCGCCCATTTCAATGTCGCCACCATCAGAAACGCGCCAACCATGCAGAGCGTTCTCTTGCATGCCGGAGACGAGGTAACGGCCATCGGGGCTCCATGCGAGCGCACGGTGATAACCGGGCCAGGCGAGGAGTCGCACAACGCCGTCATCAGACCACAGCGTCACGCCGCCGCTGTGCGCCATGGCGAGACAGCGGCCATCGGGACTGAATGAAATTGTTGTGACTGGTGCAGGCAGTTCGATGGCGTTGTCGCCCGATGTGCCCATGCGCTGAACGCGACGTCCACAGGCATAGGCGCGGACGCCCGCGCGGCTGCAGGCCAGCGCATCGACCCAGGCACCCGTCACGTGGGCCAGTACCACCGGATCGCCAAAATGCGGTACATGCACCACGCGTCCATCGTCACCGCCAGTCAAAAAGCCGCCGCTCAGGTCAGCTGCGATGGAAATGCAGCTACCCGGGTGACAAGCGGCGCGCACCGGGCGCGGGGCCGGATCTTTAGCTGCCACCATGCCCACGCCACCGCCCGGCCTGGACTCGACGCGCGGGCCATTCGGCCACACCGTATCAGCCACGACGAGATGCCCGTCTCCGAGCGCGAAGCCAACCTCATCACCTTTAACATTCCAGGTTGCGGCGACCACGGGCGCACCAAAATCCCAGAATGCACCGAGTGCGTTGAGCAGCGGCGGCGTGCTCATGCCACCTCCACGCAAGCATCGGCCAAGCAGTGCGTGAGCTCGTCTCGCATCTCGTCGGCATCAAGGTTTCGGCCGATAAAGACGAGTCGCGTCTCGCGTGCCTCGCCCTGAGCCCAGGCGCGGTCCAGACCGCTGTCCACCGTCATGTGCACCGCCTGGAAGACGAAGCGGCGGGCCTCTCCCTCAAAGGCGACGATGCCCTTGGCGCGCAGCAGTTCGGCGCCGCGCTCGGTGACGAGGCGCTGTAACCAAGGCATGAAGCGGCTGCGTTCGAATGGCCTCTTAAAACTCAGCGACACGCTGTCCAGACCTTTGCTATGGCGGCCCGCATCGGGCGGCAGGTAGACGTGAGACCGCAGCCCAGCGGCAGCGGCACCGAGCCGTGGCGTTGGCACGCGCAGCCGGGCGAGATCAAAGGCACCGCGGTTGAGTAGCTGCTCTAGCGGAATATCACCATGCACTGACCGATGCAGCTCCGCCGTCGGGTTGAACTGTTGTACTGCGCGCTCGGCCTCGGCCAGCATCGCATCGTCGGCCAGGTCGGCCTTGTTGAGCAATACCAGGTCGGCCTGCGCGAGTTGCTCGCCAGCCTCTGGCGCATCGCGCAACTGCCCGGCGAGGTGACGCGCATCGGCCACGCAGATCACGCTATCGAGGCGCGTGTGCTGACGCAGCAGGTCATCGAAGTAAAAGGTCTGTACCACGGGCGCCGGGTCGGCCAGGCCCGTGGTCTCGATGATGATGCCGTCAAAGCGACCGGGACGCCTTACCAGGTTGCTCGCAACGCGAATCAGGTCGCCGCGCAATTTGCAGCAGACGCAGCCGTTGTTCAACTCGTAGACCTCTTCCTCGGCACCGACGACGAGCGAGCCGTCAATGCCGAGCTCGCCATACTCATTGACGATCACCGCGTAGCGCCGCCCCGCGGCACCTCGCAGCAGGCGATTAAGCAAGGTGGTTTTGCCGGCCCCAAGAAAGCCGGTCAGCACGGTCACGGGAATGGGAGTCATCTAAAACCTCAACAAAGGGGAATCGGCGCGCTCAAAAAGATAAGCGAAGAAACGAATCAGGGGATCAGCACCGCGCGGCCTTTGATCTTGCCGTGATGCAGATCCAGCAGGGCCTGGTTCGCATCCTTCAGCTTGTATTCGCGCGTCGTCAGGTGCACCAGGCCTCGGTCGGCCAGCGCCATCAGCTCGACCAGTTCCGGGTAGGTACCGACCAGGTTGCCGATAATGCTTTTTTCGCTCGTGACCATGTCTAGAGTCGGCAACACGATCTTGCCGCCGTAGCCGACGATGTAGTAGCTTCCGGCGTTGCGTGTCATCGCCAGCCCCGTGGCAACGGCATCGCCCTCGCCGACAAAATCGATCACCGCCTCGGCGCCTTTGCCGCGGGTGAGTTCCAGAACGCGCTCCAACTCGTGGCCGTCGGCCTTCACCAGATGATGGGCGCCGCATTCCTTGGCGAGTCCCAGTGCGGTTTCAGAGCGGTCGACGACGATGATCTCGGCTGCACACAGCGCAGCCAGCACCTGGATGCCAATATGGCCCAGTCCGCCGGCACCGATCACCACCGCGTACTCGCCCGGCAGCAGGTGGCGCGAGGCCTTCTTCGCGGCGCGGTAGGCGGTAAGTCCGGCGTCGGTGTAGGGTGCAACGTCCTTCGGGGCCAAGGTTTTGGGCAGCTTGATCAGCGAGCGCTGGTCAGTACGCAGGTACTCGGCATAACCGCCATCGGCGTTGATACCGGGAAAGCGGCTTTCTTCGGCATGCATGTCGTCGCCGCGGCGGCAGGCAAGACAGTGGCCGCTGGTCACGAGCGGGTGGCAGATCACGGCATCGCCAATCTTCACGCCGGTCACCGCCGAGCCCATGGCCTCGACCCAGCCGGCATTCTCGTGACCCATGATGTAGGGCAGCTTGACTTCGACCTTGCTGCGCCAGATGCCTTCAACCACGTGCAGGTCAGTGCGGCACACGCCAGCGCCACCAATCCGCACGATGACGTCGGTGGGGCTCTCGATCTTCGGGTCAGGCACATCTTCGTAAGTCACGAAGGCACCGCTGCTGAGCGTCTCATCGTACTGGTGCAGTACCGCAGCTTTCATAATTCGTCTCCTGATGTTCGGATGGTGGCAGGAAGGCCTTTTACTGTCTTCCGTTGGTATTTACTTGCATGCAACCGGCGTGCCAACCTCAGCGGCTTTGCGCATACCCGTCTCAAGCACTTGATTTCACTGGGAAAGTTCGCTGCCACTGCGGTTTTCCCGGGGCTCCGGCTGCACACCGGGTGTCGCGGAATCGGACGCACGCCTAGTGTCCATGTTGGCAACCTGCGTCTCGATTCGCTACAGTGTTTTCCCTTGTATCTTCTGACTTGAGGTGTCATCGATAGCCGTGGTGCTCGACAACCCGGAGCATCTGCGTGCAAGCATCTCGGTGTTTCTCAATGGCAGGCGCAGCCAAAGCATGTCCCACACCAAGGCGGCTTGGCGGCCAGGTTGGCCAGTCTCGGCATCGGCGTCGCTGACAGCCGATTTCGCTCCACTCCCCATTTTTCACCCTGATGCGCGTGGCAAACCGACCTGCGCGTCAAGACGCCAGCCTTCCAACGGATAATCGTGTATCGCGCAATCAGCCATCAACAATCGGCAAAGACTTTTCTCATGTCCTCCATCACCCTGCGTTTTCTGGCTGAACCCAGTACCGTCAACTTTGGCGGCAAGGTGCATGGCGGCACGGTCATGAAGTGGATCGACGAAGCGGGCTATGCCTGCGCCACCCGATGGGCCAAATGCTACTGCGTCACGGTTTCGGTTGGCAGCATCCGCTTTCAGCGCCCCATCATGATTGGTGACCTGGTCGAAGTTGAAGCCCGCCTGGCCTATACCGGCAGAACCAGCATGAATATCACGGTGGAAGTGCGCAGCGGTGACATGAAAACCGGGCAGATGCAAGTCATTACCGAATGCCTGGTGGTTTTTGTGGCTATGGATACCGACGGAAAAACCATTCCCGTGCAGCCCTGGCTGCCCGAAACGCCGGGCGACATTGCGCTGTCGCAACGCGTCAAGGCCCACCTCGATGCAGCGCGTGCCGGGCATACCGGCAGCTGAACTGATGCTTGACAGGTACCGCTGCTGATGAAAAATGAAGCCCTGACGGGTCGTGACCTGGCAGCCGCGCTGGTGGTCGTGCTGGTATGGGGCGTGAATTTCGTCGCCATGAAATTTGCCCTGCGCGATTTCACCCCGTTCCAGCTTGGCGCTGCGCGCTATGTATTTGCCGTGCTGCCGCTGATGCTGTTTATCCGGCCGCCGCAGGTGCCGTGGAAATGGGTGGTGCTTTATGGCCTGTGCCAGGGGGTCGGGCAGTTCGGCATCCTGTTTATTGCGTTGAAGATGGGAATGACGGCGGCGCTGGCCTCGGTGCTGGTGCAGACGCAGGTGTTTTTTACCGCGCTCTTTGGTTTTTTGCTGCTGCATGAGCGCGCCAGCCGGCCGCTGCAGGTGGGCATGGTGCTGGCGGCGCTGGGCTTGTCGTGTTTTGCCTACAACTATGTCAGCCCCGGCGCGGCCAGCAGCAGCACCACGCTCGCCGGTTTTGGACTCACCCTGTGCGCCGCCGCCATGTGGGCGCTGTCCAACATTGTGGCGCGGCGGGTGCAGAAGGTCGCGGGCAACTATTCCACCATTGCTTTCGTCGTCTGGAGCAGCCTGGTCGCCGTGCTGCCCTTCATGGCGCTGTCCTGGATGTTCGACCCTGAAGCCGTGCGCTGGCAGTGGCTGCAGGCAGGCTGGACCAGCTGGCTGTCGGTGGCTTATCTGGGCTGGATGGCAACCATCGTGGGTTATAGCCTGTGGACCGGACTGCTCAAGCGCCACCCCGCCAATCGGGTATCGCCCTTCGGCCTGGGTGTGCCGATTGTGGGCCTGGGTGCTGGCATGCTGGTGCTGGGCGAAGTCATCACGCCGTGGCAGTGGGCCGGCATTGCGCTGGTGGTGGCCGCGCTTGCTTGCGTGATGCTGGGCGGGCTGATCAAGCGACGCTGAGCGCTTGCGCATCTTCAGGGGCCTCTGTTGATTCACTGGCACCCCTGCTTTCCAGCCAGACTTCAATGCAAAACGGCTTCCAGACCAATAAGATACATCGCGGAGTGCTATTGAAAAAAAATAGCACCGAAAAAGGGTAACCGAGGCTAACCCTGAGCATGTAAAAACCTGCTGAAGGTGTAAATACCTGCCTGGTTGCGTCGATGAACTTTTGCTCGTCACTTAAGATGATTAATAGGAGTGTCATCTAAAAAAGATGACGGTAATCGTCTTTTTTTGATGCAAAATCTTTCATTCCCGCCTCTGCGCTCGCTGTCGGGCAAACCCCTGCATATCTGCGTCTGTATGGTGCTGCTGGCAGCAAGCTTGTCAGGCTGCGTTGAACGCAGCGTGCCTGGCAGCGATGGCACCGCCGCTGCCAGTAGCTCCGGCGCACAAACTTCATCTCCCGAAACAGGTGCCTTGCTGGCCCAGGCGAGCGCCGCCGATCCGGGCCTGCTGCTGTTGCTGGTGCCTGAAGGCCAGCCGCTGGCCCATCCGCAAATCACAGCCTGGATGGACGCGGCCGCGGAAGAGGGCCTGCGCCTGCAGGCCGTGACTGACAGCCAATTCATGGCGCTGGGCGCCAACGCCATGAAATATGCCGGCCTAGTGCTCCCCGACCAGTTGCACCCGATCGCCAGCGACGAGCTGGTGCGGGCTGTGCGGGACTACACCGCCGCAGGCGGCCACACCATGCTGGTTTACGACTTTGGCACGTTCACGCTGAACAGCAATCAGAAGCCGACTTACCCCGTTCCCAAATCGAGGCTGAGCGACCTGGCCGGCGTCGATTACGCGCTTTATGACACGCTGCGTGAAAAAAGCACCACGGTGGGGCCGGTGACGGCGATGCGCAGCACCATGCGCCAGCTGCAGGTTCCGCCGGGTAAATCAATCGCTTATGTCCCGGCGAGCAATCCAGATCCTGGCCGGGCGGCAGATGAAGCCCGGCCAAATTCGCCTGCTGCCTACCAGCCCGAAAGCACCTTGCCGCTGCCGCCTGGCGGTATGCAGCGCAGCGCGGCCACGCCTGTCGATGTACTGGATACTTACAGTGGTTACCTGCTCGAAAACCTGAATTATTCGAGTTTCGTCACGCGTGGCGCCTTCAACGGCAAGACCCTGGCGGCGTCGCCGCAGGCCGGCCTGGTGGCCGGGCTTAACAAGGTGGGCCGCGGCCAGGTGCTGTTTGTCAACCTGCCGCTGACCTATCTCAAGGTGGTGCGCACCGATGCACTGCCAATGCACGGCTTTTTGCACTACTTCGGGTTCAACGTGTTGCAGCTGGCGCAACTGTCGTCGGTACCCAATGCCGTGCCAGGGCTCACCCTGAACTGGCATCTGGACTCCTTCACCGCGCAGCAGCCGACCCTGACACTGGAAAAACTCGGCGTGTTCGATGACGGGCCATTTTCCATCGACATGACCGCCGGGCCGGACGCGGTAGCCATCGGAGACGGCAAGGGCTGGAACCTGGACAACAACAAAGTGGCGCAGGATATCTTGCGGCGCTTTGTCAAAAAGGGACACGCCATCGGCAGCCATGGCGGCTGGAACCACGACTATTACGGGCTGAACGCCAACGACAGCAACCGTGCCACCTTTCTGCCTTACGTGGAAAAGAACCTGGAGTCGATCAGGCGCGCTGTCAGCCATCCCCTGCGACCTTACCTCGGCTTGAGCACGCCGACACCAGCCGCTACACCCCCGGCCTTATTGCCGGTTGTGCAGAAGCTCAAGGCACTGGCCGACGGGTATCTGGGACCGCTGGTGCGCCAGTATTCGCCACCGGTAGGCAACAACCCCACCTGGGCCATGGATTTCCTGGAGCAGCAGGGCGTGGTGGGCGCCTATTTCGCCGGGCACACCGGACTCGGCCCCACCCGGCAGTACCGTGATGGCCAGTTGCTCAATCCCGGGATGTGGGTTTTCCCCGTAACCCCGGCCGGCAAATATGCGACCTTCGAAGAGTTCCAGACGAACAAGATACCCAAGCAGGAGGTCATTGACTGGTACCGCGACTCGGTAGACTTCGCGGTGAGCCACTCCACCAGCCGCATGATCTACATGCATCCCAACGGCGCCAATGTCTGGCCCGATGTCTTGCAGAACCTGCTGGCCTATGCCAAATCAAGAGGCAAGGAAAATTTCCAGTGGTACACCATGCCGCGCTTGGCCGATTTCATGACCACCCGCCAGGCAGTGAAGTGGACGGAGCGGCGCGATACTGCCGGCGTCTCCGAGTTCGAAGCCAGCCACCCCAGCAGCCTCAACGAGATGGTCTGGCTGTTGCCCAAAACGCGTTATGCCGACTTGCCGGTCAGCATGGACGGCAGCGCCACGGTGTCAGACCGCGGCACGCATTGGGCGGTGCGGGCCGGCAACAGCCACAGCGCCAAATTCACGGCACGAACACTGGAAGGGCCTTACTGACATTGTCAAGCCCTTTTGCCCTGACGGGGCGATGGGCCTGAGCCAACGTTCAGGGCCAGTCAGCGGAGTTTAAAGCCAAAGGGTCGTGCGGCTGATGCCCTGTGCATGCGCTGCATGCCTCCCGCTCTTGGCTGCCACGGCATTCAAACCTGAAAACGGTGGTTGACCGCCTGCGTCACCCAGGCAGGCCGAAGGCACACTGGCTTCGTTGACCTTGAAGAGACTCACCGCCAGGGCGAAAGCGCTACGCAGCCGATTGCGTCGCCCTGGTACTGAGGCGCCTGGGTGTCAATGTCCATCGATGCGTTTTGTTGATGGGTCTCAATCCACATGCGGCCTGAGCGCGTCGGGAATGCGCTGCCGATGCAGGCCGCCGTCCTCAAGCCAGCGCCGGGTATTTTTCTTGGCCCGTTCAATCAGCTCATGGGCGCGCGAAAAGTCGTAGGCCGATGCCGCCAGCGGGCACAGCGGCGGCACCGTCAGCACTTCGACCCGATCAGCCATCAACTCCAGGTCTTGCACCAGTTGATGCGCAATCAGCATGTTCAGCGCATGCAGCGCGCTGGC
>JAYWDL010000041.1:0-7834 GCA_043779865.1 Polaromonas sp. | reverse complement strand
AATCGAGTCAAAGTGCCGCTCGGACCTTGAAGTTGAAAATTTAAATGTACCTACGAAAATCTCCAAGCCGAATTCGCGGGAATTCTGCAAGTGGCTCTGGATATAACTAACTCAGGGAAGGCGCGAATCAGGTTCGAAATACCGAGCTATCAATGCCCCGTTTGCAACTTACCCTGCGGGCCTACAATGTCTTTGAGTTACATAAAGTCGCTGGTACGCTGATTGGTCAATCGCGGCAGCAGGCGAATCTGGCGAGACGCCGTTATCAAAACATCAAGGAAAAATCATGAACCTTTCGCACAGCATCGGTCCCATCGTTTCCCTTATCGCGGGCATCCTGATTTTGCTTATTCCCCGACTCCTGAATTACATTGTGGCGATCTACCTGATCGTCATAGGACTGATTGGCCTCTTCGGAGCAGGTTCGATACGGCTTTAATCCGGCCGTGTGCCTGCAGGTTTTCCTTGCAATTAACGTTTTTTCTTTTTCACAATCGTTTTGCTGTCGCTTCGTTTGATGCCTTTGATGCCTTTGACGCTGTTACCGCCAGACGGTTGGGAAGAATGTTTTAGTGATTTGATAACGGGCGTATGAGCTGAAGCGGCGACGTGGGTCCCAACAGGCAAAAACACCACCACCTGGTAGCCCGGCTTGAAGCCCGCATGGGCGCCGGTGCTGTTCCATTGGGCCACGCTGGCTGCTGCCAATCCGTAGCGCTTGGCGATGGTGAGCACGGATTCTCCTTTGCGTGCCTTGACGGTTGTGCGGCGCGTAACGATTTCAGGCGCCAGTGAAACCTGGGCTGTGTCGGCTACATAGCTGGTCACATCGTTTTCCATCAGGGCTGAACGCGGCACCAGCAAGGTAGAACCGGCCTTGATGAGCATACGGGGCGGTATGTTGTTCATGCTGCGCAAATCAGCTTCGTTCATGCCGGTGTGCCTTGCTGCTTCAGTCGGGTTCATGGTGCTTGGAGCAGTCCACGCGGTCCAACTCGCATATTGGCCCTGGCTGTAAGCGTCGAAGTTGCGCTGAAACACCAGGGCGTTGTCCCAGGGGAGCAAAATCTGCGGCGTACCAGCGGCCAGGATGACCGGACGATGGGCCGAGGGATTGAGCGCTTTGAAGTCTTCAATCTTCACATCGGCCAACCGCGCGGCCAGAACCACGTCAATGTCCCGCGTAATTTGCACCTGCTGGAAATAGGCGTGGTTTTCAATCAATGGCAGTTCGGTGCTGAAAGCCTGAGGATTGGCAACAATGTTTTTTACTGCCTGCAGTTTGGGCACGTAAAGCCGGGTTTCCGCTGGCATGTTCAGTTCGTTGTAGCTCGTTCCCAAACCGGCTTTCTGGTTTTTGGCGATGGCGCGACTGACGCTGCCTTCGCCCCAGTTATAGGCGGCCAGGGCCAGGTGCCAGTCGCCAAACATGCCGTAAAGCTTTTGCAGATAGTCCAGCGCAGCGCGGGTCGAAGCCAGGACGTCGCGGCGGTCATCGCGAAATACGTTTTGCTTCAGCGCAAAGTATTTGCCGGTAGCGGGCATGAACTGCCACATCCCGGCGGCCTTGGCGCTGGAAACGGCTTGGGGATTAAAGGCGCTTTCAATGAAAGGCAGCAGCGCCAGTTCGGTCGGCATCTGGCGGCGCTCAAGCTCTTCAACGATGTGAAAAAGGTATTTGCTGGAGCGCTCGGTCATGCGCTGGATGTAGTCCGGACGGCTGGCGTACCACTGCTCCCGCTCGCTTACCAATTCGTTTTGCAGATCGGGCATGGCAAAACCGCGGCGAATGCGGTCCCAAAGTTCCTTGGGTGGCTCGGTGGCGGCAATCTGCTGCGAGCCTACCTCGCCGGGCGTGATGGCGCGCAGCGGGCCATTCGGAAACTGAGACTTGACGCCTTGGCCGGCGGCCCCCGTTGTCAGCACCGGATCACCCGGCATACCGGGCTTTGTGGCGCAGCCTGCCAGCACTGACACCACCAAGAGCAGTGAGAGCGAAAAAAAACGAAAATTCAAGGAAAGAAAAGAGAAAGAAAAAGTGGCTGTGCGGGAGTGAGGCATGATTTGAATTGGTTTTTTCACTGCCTGATGGCGGCAAATACGGTGGTGTCGTCATGGACCGACGCATCAAAACGATGTGCAGCCGCCATGATAGGAGCTTGCCGCGTTCGTAAAAAGGGGTTGATTAACAGTTCCTGGGCGATGGAACTGGGCAAGGTTGGAAGGCCTTCCTTGCGCAAATGCAGGCAGCGCGTCTGGTAGGCTATGTGCTCGGCGTTGTCGGGCTTTACGGCCCGCGCAAAACGCAGGTTGCCAAGCGTGTATTCATGGGTACAGCACACACGGGTAGCGCCAGGCAGTGCGGCCAGCTTGTCTAGGGATGCGAGCATTTGCGCTGGCGTGCCTTCAAACAGGCGACCGCAAACGCCTGAAAAAAGCGTGTCACCGCAAAATAGCAGCGGTTTGTCATCCATGGCAGGGGTGTAAAAAGCAATATGGCCCGCCGTGTGACCCGGCACGTCCAGCACCTGAAAATCCAGTCCCAGGGCATGGACTGTATCCCCTTCGTGCAGTGGCGTGAATGGCGCTGGAATGCGCTCGGTGTCGGGACCATAGACCATAGCGCCAGTGGCTTCGCTCAGTGCATCGACGCCGCCAGTCTGGTCCGCATGGTGATGCGTGACTAGAATCGACTCCAATTGCAATGCATGCTGCTTCAGTACGCGCAACACCGGCCCGGCGTCACCCGGATCCACCACCACGGCGCGCTTTCCGTCATGCAATAACCAGAGGTAATTGTTGGCAAAAGCAGGAACAGGAATCAAATACATGCGGTGGTCTCGATGAACTCGGAAATTATAGGTTTGACAGACTGGCTAAAGACCCCACCAGGAGCTTATTTACTGGATTGGGAGCGTACGCATTTTGATCAGGCGGTCAGCGATATTTTTGGCTACCATGCCTTGCAATTGGGCCTGCCCGAAATCGATGCCTTGCAATTTAACCGCATGCCGCATAAATGGCTGGCCCTGACCATTCCGCCGAATGCGTCGGCCCAGTCAGCCAGGCAAGGATACCCGGTTCATGAGATGGCGCCGGGTTCCATAAGTTCCCGCGGCGCTGACATGCTGGCCGATCCGGCTGCACTGCCGTTTCCCGAGAGCAGTCTGGACCTGGTGGTATTGCCCCACACGCTGGAGCTTGGCATTGACCCCCATTCTGCCTTGCGTGAGGTAGCACGCATCCTGGTCCCGGACGGGCGCGTTGTGATCAGCGGCATTAATCCGGTCAGCCTATGGGGGCTGCGCCAGCAACGCGATCATTTTTACCAGCGGTTTGGACACGATGAGCAGTTCTTGCGCGGAACTGGCAACCTTATTGGCTACTGGCGTCTTCGCGACTGGCTCAAGCTCCTAAACTTCGAGGTGGAATCCGCACAGTTCGGCTGCTACCGCCCGGCGTTGACGAGCCAAAAGTGGCTGGACCGTTTTGACTGGATGGACGCAGCCGGCAAACGCTGGTGGTCCATTTTTGGCGCTGTTTACTTTCTGGTGGCAGTCAAACGTGTCCGGGGCATGCGCTTGCTGGAGCCAGTCTGGAAAAAGCGTAAAACGCCGGCAGTTGCACCCGTTGCAGTTGCCAGCAAAGAATTGACAAGCTGCAGTGAACGTTAAAACTGATTTTCTACATTTAATTGCACGGGCATTGCCTGGAACCGAAAACAAATCCAAATGATCAATTCAGTAGAGTCAGACACCCCCCAGCAACATGTGGTAATTCATACCGATGGCGCGTGCAAGGGAAACCCCGGACCCGGAGGCTGGGGCGCACTGCTGGCCACAGGCAGCACCGAAAAGGAACTGTTTGGCGGCGAGCTGGGCACCACCAACAACCGCATGGAAATGACCGCGGTGATTGAAGCGCTGGCCGCGCTCAAGCGTCCCTGCATCATCACGCTGTATCTTGACAGCCAGTACGTGCTCAAGGGCATCACTGAATGGATACATGGCTGGAAAGCCCGGGGCTGGCGCACCGCGGCCAAAGCCCCGGTCAAAAATGTTGACTTGTGGCAAAAGCTGGATGCGCTGCTGGTGTCAAGCGGACACACCATTGACTGGCGCTGGGTCAGGGGGCACAACGGGGACCCCGGTAACGAGCGTGCCGATGCGCTGGCCAACAAGGGGGTGGAGCGTGCATTGGGCCGCCATTGATTGGCGCAGTCATCAATGCCTACTATCTTGAACATGCCTTTGCAGGATTGAAAAAGCCCTGTAAAGCTGGTGCGAACTGCGTGCAAGAGCTTCGAAAGTAATGTGCGCACTTTGGTGTACTGCTACATTGAGCGCTTGTTTCGTTTTATAACAAGTTATCTTTCCAGTCGTTGTTAATGGCATCAAAAGCAATTTACATCGTGGTCGCCGTGGCTGGTATTGCAGCGGCTTCGGGCGCAGCATGGTGGTATCAAAAACCCAAAGCCGGTGAGGGCGTTACCGGGTCTATCACCTTGGCGCCAGAGCAAGGTACAGCCGACGCAACTACTGGCGGAAAACCACCCTCGGTGGAGGTTG
The DNA here is from genome assembly GCA_043779865.1 of Polaromonas sp. Lineage (GTDB taxonomy): Bacteria > Pseudomonadota > Gammaproteobacteria > Burkholderiales > Burkholderiaceae_C > Polaromonas. Next base: position 3,266 of record JAYWDL010000041.1, on the reverse strand, counting down.
CCCGGGTAGAAGTTACCCAGCTGACGGATGACACGCGAGCAGTAGGCAGCCTGCGTTCGCGCAGGGGCGTTGTCTTGCGTCCAGAGGTCAGTGGCCGCATTACCCAGCTCAATTTCACCGATGGCCAGCGGGTACGCAAGGGACAGGTGCTGGTGCAGTTTGATGACCAGCTTCAACAGGCGCAGGTCCAGCAAAGCCAGGCCGAGCTGTCGATTGCCCAGGCCAACCAGAAACGCAACCAGGAACTGGTGGCGCAAAACTTCATCAGCCAGCGCTCACTCGATGAAAGCGCAGCCAACCTGCAGGTGGCTCAAGCCAAACTCGCGCTGGCCAAAGCGACTGCGTCACGCCTGAAAATCGTCGCACCCTTTGACGGCATTGCCGGTATTCGCCAGGTCAACGTGGGTGACTACCTGAAAGATGGTGCTGACATTATCAATATCGAAGACATTGACGCTATTTATGTCGATTTCAGGTTGCCCGAGCGTTTCCAGAGCAAGGTCAGGCGCGGCCAGGCTGCCAGGCTCGACATTGATGCGCTGCCTGGCCACTCCTACACGGCGCAGATACAGGCGATTGACCCGCTGATTGATGCCAATGGCCGCTCTGTCGGCATTCGGGCATGTATTGACAACCGCGCATTGCAGTTGCGGCCCGGCATGTTTGCGCGGGTCAACACTGTGTTTGGCGTTCGCGACAACGCACGCGTCATTCCCGAAGAAGCGATTGTTCCGCAAGGTGGCAGGCAGTTTGTCATCAAGCTGCTGGACGGGCCGAATGAGCAGACCCGAACGACCCGGAGCGTTGAGGTCAAGGTTGGTTTGCGCAGCCCTGGCAAGGTGGAAATTCTTGAGGGGCTGGAGCCCGGCGACACGGTGGTCAGGACCGGCCAGCAGCGCGTGCAGAAAGACGGCACCGTGGTGACGGTGGTGGACCTGGCAAACGGCAGTTCAGCCCCTCCGGCAGCAGATCAAGCTGTAGCTATGGCCAGTGCCGCGCCCGTTGCTTCAACTTCCTCTCCCCCAGACGCGATTGCTGCTACGCCCGCACCACAGGCAGACCATGCGCTGGCCAAAGTACCGGCTTCAGCCGCAGCGATATCAGGCCCCAACCCCTGCGGCGTGGTGATTTCCCAGGTGCCATCATCAGGCTTTGTTCCGACCCGCAGCGCTGCCACCCCGGAACGAAGCCCTGCCAGCCCGGCAGCGCGCAATCCCGCCTGATTTCTGCAACACGCCTGAGTGATTGACGTCACAGCCCCTTATGCAACTCGCTGAAGTCTCCATACGCCGCCCGGTGTTTGCCACCGTGCTGTCGCTGCTTATCGTGTTGATCGGCGCGGTCAGTTTCAACCGGCTGACCGTGCGCGAGTACCCCAAGATTGACGAGCCGGTTGTGACCGTGAGCGTTCGCTATGCCGGCGCTTCGGCCGAGGTCATCGAGTCGCAGGTCACCAAACCGCTGGAAGACTCCATCGCCGGCATTGACGGGGTGGACGTAATTACCTCGATCAGTCGCGCTGACCAGGCGCAGATCAGCGTGCGTTTCCGGCTCGAAAAAGATGCGGACTCCGCCGCTGCCGAGGTACGCGACCGCACCTCGCGGGTGCGCAACCGCCTGCCGCAGGCGATTGAAGAGCCAGTGATTGCCAAGGTCGAGGCCGATGCCTTTCCGGTGATTCAACTGGCCTTTTCCAGCGAATCGATGACGCCCTTGCAGATCAACGACCTGGTAAATCGCATCGTCAAACCGCGCCTGCAAACCGTCACCGGCGTGGCCGACGTGCGCCTCTTTGGCGAGCGCAAGTACGCCATGCGAGTCTGGCTGGACACCGACAAGCTGGCCTCTTACCGGCTGACGACGCAGGATGTTGAAGACGCGATTCGCCGCAGCAATCTCGAATTGCCCGCAGGACGTATCGAGTCACAGCAGCGAGAATTCAGCGTGACTTCGCAGACCGATCTGATCAAGCCTGCACAGTTTGGCGAGATTGTGATCAAGAACGTCAACGGGTTTTCAGTCAAGGTTCGCGATGTGGCCCGCGTCGAGGAAGGCGCGGCCGATGAACGCACGGCGGTCCGGCTGAATGGCCGCTCTGCGGTGGGTGTCGGCGTGATTCGCCAGGCAACGGCCAATCCGCTCGACTTGTCCAGGGGCGTGCAGGAGATGATTCCCAAGCTGAAGGCCGACCTGCCACCAGACCTGCTGATTGGTATCGCCAATGACAACTCGGTGTTCATCGACCGCTCGGTCAAGAATGTGTACCGCACCATCTTCGAAGCTATCTTGCTGGTCGCACTGGTGATTTTTGTGTTTTTGCGCACCTTGCGTGCGTCCATCATTCCCATCATCACGATTCCGGTGAGCCTGATTGGCACGTTTGCCCTGATGGCGCTGGCGGGTTTCACCATCAACACGCTCACGCTGCTGGCGCTGGTGCTGGCCATCGGCCTGGTGGTCGATGACGCCATCGTGATGCTGGAAAACATCTTCCGTCATATTGAAGAGGGAATGGACCCGTTCTCCGCCGGCATCAAGGGCGCGCGCGAGATCGGCTTTGCCATCATCACCATGACGGCAACGCTGGTGGCTGTGTATGCGCCGCTGGCTTTCACGCCAGGGCGAACCGGTCGCCTATTTGTGGAATTTGCGCTGGCGCTTGCCGGTGCGGTAGTGGTGTCGGGCTTTGTTGCGCTGACGCTGACGCCCATGCTCTGCACCCAGCTGCTCAAGCACAACCCCAAGCCCAACCGTTTTGACCGCACCATGGAACGGGTGCTGACCAGCATCTCGGACCGCTATGGCGCTTTGCTGCGCTGGATCGTGACGGCACGCTTTCAGCCGCCCGTCGAAGACCGGCGTGTTGGCCAACGTGTAAAAAGCGCTGTGTTTCAGGCGCGCTGGATGGTGCTGGCCGTCATGCTGGTCAGCGGTGTAGCCATTTTGCTGATTTTCCCGACCATGAAGCAGGAACTCTCGCCCATGGAAGACCGCGGCGTGATTCTGGCCAGCGTCAATGCACCCGACGGCTCGACGCTGGACTACACCAACCGCTATGCGCAGGCGTTGGAAAAAATGGGCCAGTCCTTCAAGGAATTTGACCGTATTCTTGCCAATGTCGGCAACCCGACGGTGGCGCAGGCCAGCGTGGTGTACCGCACCGTTGACTGGGATAAGCGCAGCCGTTCCACCATGGACATGGCGCGCGAGCTGCAGCCCAAATTCAATGCGCTGCCAGGCGTGACGGCTTTCCCGATCACGCCGCC
>JAYWDL010000040.1:0-7835 GCA_043779865.1 Polaromonas sp. | reverse complement strand
CAGGCTGGGGTCGGCCTCGATGTCGAGGCAGGGGTAGGCCACGCCGGGCGAGTAGGCCAGGCTCAGGTCGCGCTGGTTGCTCAGCGGCTTGGTGGGGGTGATCGAGATCTTGCCGCGGGTGGGCGAGCGGTGGTACTCACGCGCGGCTTCACGCAGGGCTTGTTCGGCGGCGGACAGGGGCTTGGGCTGGGACATGTAGGGCGGCTCCGGCAGGGTCGAGGGCGCCGAGGTTACGCCCGATCGCCCCGGGCGGCGATGCGGCAAACCGATAGCTGTCGTGCTGTCGCGCGATGCAATCGCGGCGGCCGTTGCCGGCGGCCTCGGCCCGCCGACGGCTGCCGCGCTCAGCCCGCAGCGCGTTTTGCCAGGATCGCTAAGGCCGGCAGGGTCTTGCCCTCCAGCACCTCCAGAAAGGCGCCGCCACCGGTGCTGATGTAGCCGATGTCCTTCTCGATGCCGTATTTGGCGATGGCCGCCAGGGTGTCGCCACCGCCGGCGATGCTGAAGGCGTCACTGGCGGCGATGGCCCGGGCGATGGCCTCGGTGCCGTGCGAGAAGGCCTCGAACTCGAACACCCCCACCGGGCCGTTCCAGACGATGGTGCCGGCAGCCTGCAACTGCGCGGCCAGGATGGCTGAGGTCTGCGGGCCGATGTCGAGGATCAAGTCGTCGTCGGCCACCTCGCTGGCGGCCTTGACGGTGGCCACCGCGTCGGCCGAGAAGGCCTTGGCGCAGACCACGTCCATCGGGATCGGTACCGCCGCGCCGCGGGCCTTCATTTCGTTGATCACGGCCGTGGCCTCGGCCAGCAGGTCGGGCTCGGCCAGGCTCTTGCCGATCTTCAGGCCGGCTGCCAGCATGAAGGTGTTGGCGATGCCGCCGCCCACGATCAGGCCGTCCACCTTGGCCGCCAGGCTCTTCAGGATGGTCAGCTTGGTGCTGACCTTGCTGCCTGCGACGATGGCCAGCAGCGGGCGCTTGGGATTGGCCAGGGCCAGCGTGACGGCATCGATCTCGGCCGACAGCAGCGGGCCGGCGCAGGCGATGGGCGCGTATTGGGCGATGCCGTAGGTGGTGGCCTCGGCGCGGTGGGCGCTGCCGAAGGCGTCGTTGACATAGATGTCGCACAGCGCGGCCAGCTTGCGCGCCAGCGCCTCGTGGTTCGTTTTCTCGCCCTTGTTCAGGCGGCAGTTTTCCAGCATCACCAGCTGGCCGGGCTGGACATCCACGCCCTCAACCCAGTTCGAGACCAGCGGAATGTCGCGCTGCATCAACTCGCCCAGGCGTCTGGCGACCGGCGCCAGTGAATCCGCCGGTTTGAATTCGCCTTCCACCGGACGCCCGAGGTGGGACGTGACCATCACGGCCGCGCCGGCATCAAGCGCCATCTGCAGGCAGGGAATCGACGCGCGGATGCGGGTGTCTTCGGTGATGGTTCCATGGCTGTCCTGCGGCACATTCAGGTCGGCACGGACGAAAACGCGCTGGCCGGCAGCCTTGCCGCTGGCGCACAGGTCGGAAAAACGGATGAAATTCATGGGCTGCTCACTAAGTACAAAAATAAAGGAGCCGGTGTTGGGCGGCAAGCCGGAATTGTAGGCGGGCCGCCAATGACGACAGGGCCTGAAGCAGTCCAGCGCAAGCTACCAGCCCAGTCCCAGATGCAATGGCAAATAAACGGCCATGCCGGCAACGATGGCGCCAAACACTCCGTGGCGCCAGTAAAACCAGGCGGCGCCCGCCACCGCTCCAAACAGCCGCGCGTCTTGCCAGGTGCTGATGAGGTGGCCCTGCGTCATGACTATTTCGGGCACGATGACGGCCGCCAGCGCTGCAATCGGCGCATAGTTCAGACCACGCTGGACCCAGGCGGGCATTGTCCAGGGTTTGCTGGACAGGAAAAAGAAGGAGCGCGTGATGACGGTCACCAGCGCCATGCCGACAATGGTGGCTACCGTCCAGAGATCGGTCTTGTTCATGCGGTATCTCCGGAACCGGTGGGTTTGGCTGTTGGGGTCTGCGCTGCCCGACGCAAGGCTGTCTTTTCAAGCATCAGACACACGGCCACCGCCGCCGCAATGGCCACCAGAATATTGAGCTTGAGCGGCAAGGCAAAGGTCGCCACCGCCGCAGCCCCCGCCACCCCGGCCGCAACGACGCGCAGGCGGTTGCTGGTCAAGGAAAAGGAGATGCCGAGCAGCGCCAGAATTCCGGCAAAACCCAGTCCCCAGGCAGTCGGGATGAAGTTGGCCAGGGCCACGCCGATCAGGCTGCTGCCGACCCAGTTGGCCCAGCCAAGACCGCAGTTACCAGCCAGATAGGCCTGCTGCGCCAGGCGCTGGGCCGGCTCCTCGCTGGGCGCGGGAAAGCGCCGCACAAACTGCACGTAGGTCAGGTCGGTCGTTAAAAATCCGGTAAGCATGCGCTCCCAGCGCGGCAGATGCATCATGTAGGCGCGCAGATGGGCGCTGAACACTACAAAGCGCAGGTTTACGCAAAAGGCGGTGGCCAGAATCACCCAGGCCGGCGCGCTTGCAATGAGCAGCGGAATGGCGGCCAGCTGTGCGCTGCCGGCAAACACCAGCACCGTCATCAGCGTGGCCTCAATGGCGCTCATGCCGGACTTGACCATGGCCACACCAGTCATCAGGCCCCAGGCGGAAAAGCCGGGCACCACCGCGAGCATGTCGCGTGCTCCCTGGCGAAATTCAGCATGACGGTAATGAGAAGAACGCAGGAACACCGTGACTCACTTTCCAAAAATCATGCCAGGACTGAGCGCAAAGCCGCGCAAAAAGTCTGCCACGGCCAAGCGCTTGCCACCGGCGCGCTGCAGTTCGGTCAGGCGCAGCACGCCGTGGCCGCAGGCGACGCTCACGCCCGCTTCGTTCACAGACAAAATCGTGCCGCACCGCACATCGGACGGTCGTATGTAACTATCAATTTCATAGCTCCAGAATTTGATGGTTTCACCGCCCAACTGGCTTCTGGCACCGGGAAACGGGTTAAACGCCCGGATGCGCCGGCCAATGACCTCGGGCGTCTCGTTCCAGTTGACCGCCGCCTCGGCCTTGTCGATCTTGTGGGCATAGCTGACACCGGCGTCTGGCTGCTTGACCGGCCGCAAACTGCCGCAGGCCGCCAGCCCCAACGCCTGGGCGATCAGGCGGCCGCCCAGGTCAGCCAGCTGGTCGTGCAGCGTTGCCGTGCTGTCCTGCGGGCTGATGGGCAGTTTTTCCATCAGCAGCATGGCTCCGGTATCCAGTCCGGCATCCATCTGCATGATGGTGACGCCGGTTTCAAGGTCGCCCGCTTCAATGGCGCGGTGAATCGGTGCGGCGCCGCGCCAGCGCGGCAGCAATGAAGCATGGATATTGAGGCAACCCAGCCTGGGTAAATCCAGCACCCACTGCGGCAGGATCAGCCCATAAGCTGCCACTACCATGACGTCGGCGCGTGCCGCTTCAATCGCTTCACGTACTGCGGCAGCGTCTTCTGGATATTTGCCGTCAAGCCGCAGGCTGCGGGGCTGCGCCACCAGGATGTGCTGACTTTGAGCCCACTGCTTGACGGCGGATGGCTGCAGTTTCATGCCACGACCGGCAGGACGGTCGGGCTGCGTCAACACCAAGGCAATTTCGAAGCCGGCGGCATGCAGTTTTGCAAGCGCCACACGGGCAAACTCAGGGGTACCGGCAAAAATAACGCGCATGGGGAATGATTCTAAAGAGTCGCTGTGCCATTGCGCTGCGTGCATTGAAAGTCCCCGCAAGCGCGAGCAGCTACGAAAAAGCAGTACCTGTTGCCGCGTCTTTCAGCGTACGGACTCGCGCTCTTCGTCTTTTTTCTGCTTGACCATTTTGGTCTTGATGCGGTTGCGTTTCAGAGGCGACAGGTATTCCACGAACACCTTGCCCATCAGATGATCCATTTCATGCTGGATGCAGACCGCCAGCATGCCTTCAGCTTCATGGACATGGCGCTTGCCGTCCAGATCCAGCGCATGCACCTTCACCGCGAGCGAGCGCTCCACGCCATCGTAAATTCCGGGCACTGACAGACAACCCTCTTCCCCAATCCGCGTCTCGGCGCTGGCCCAGACAATCTCGGGGTTGACCAGCACCAGCGGCTGGTCGTGGTTTTCGCTCACATCGATAACGATCAGCCGCTCATGCACGTCCACCTGCGTTGCGGCCAGGCCAATACCGGCCGCTTCGTACATGGTTTCGAACATGGCATCTGCCAGCTTGCGCAGGCGCGCATCCACAGTAGCAACAGGCTTTGCCACGGTGTGCAGACGAGGGTCAGGGTAAATAAGGATGGTCAGTGGATTCATACGAAATGGCAGGAAGTCGCTATTTTCGCCACTTATCCCGGTTTTTAAAGGATTCAATAGTCTCAGAATCGTCTAACCATTGCTTAATCAAGGGCTTGAGTACAAAATCGCTTGAAATTTCTCAAGATACAAACACTACAAAACGTGATTTTTTCGCCGGCATGTAACAACGGCAGACTCAACCCGCTTCAAAATGCAAACTATTTTTGGTCGTTTCAGTCATATTTCAATAGCAGTTGCCGCCCTGTTGGGCATCACAGCCGGCGTGCAGGCACAAAATTTCCCGATTACCCCAAATCAGAAGGCCACCGCGGTGCAGGTGGCCCAGACCGGCGTGCCGCTGGCCGACCTGGTACCGAATGCACCCGACAGCTACACCGTCAAGCGCGGCGACACCTTGTGGGCCATTTCCAGGTTGTTTCTCAAGAGCCCCTGGCGCTGGCCTGAGTTGTGGGGCATGAATCTGGAAGACATCCGCAACCCCCACCGCATTTACCCCGGCCAGCAGCTCTACCTTGACAAAGCCAATGGCCGTGCAACCTTGCGCACCCGCCAGGCTGAAAATAGTGGCCCGCCTACAGACACTGTGCGGGTGTCTCCCGGCACCCGTTTAGAGTTGCTGGCGGATGCATCCATTCCCACGCTGGCGCCCCAGGCTATTGAGCCTTTCCTGGCCGAGCCCATGATCGTTGACGAGGCTACTTTTGCGCAGGCGCCACGCATTGTGGCCACCCAGGAAGGCCGTGTTCTGCTCAGCCGCGGCGACCGCGCCTATGCGCGCGGCGAATATGCGGGAGGTAATGCCATCGGCACATCCCTGAGCGATGAAAAAGGCGAGCCGCTGGATTTTCGTGTATTTCGCAATGCCACGCCCCTGAAAGACCCGACGACCCAGGCCATCCTGGGCTACGAAGCCCAATATGTCGGCAAGGCCGAACTGGTGCGCGGCGAAACTACGGTGCAGACCGAGGACCAGGACGGCAAGACACAGATCGAAAGTGTGCCGGCCACTATCGACATAGTGTCGGCCAAGGAAGAAATGCGGGTGGGTGATCGCCTGATTGCCGAGCCGCCGCGTGAACTGCGCAGCTACGTCCCCCGTGCGCCGTCGATTCCCATGACGGGGCAAATTGTGTCGGTCTATGGCAATGCCGTGACCTTTGCAGCGGAAAACCAGATTGTGGTGATCAACCGGGGCTTTGACGACGGGCTGGAGCGCGGCCATGTGATCGCCATTTTGAAGAACGGCCAGCGCCTGAAAGACAAGACCGACAGCGCCCAGCCGCAAATCAGGCTGCCGAGCGAACGCAACGGGCTGATGATGGTGTTTCGCACTTTTGAGCACCTGTCGTATGCGCTGGTGCTGCAGGTAACCGATGGCGTGAAGGTCGGCGACCGTTTTGCCAATCCGAATTAAGGTACTTGCTGCCCGGCCAATTCGCTACACGGTGCCAGTGCTGGACATGACGCTCAGGATAAAAACCGCTTTGGGCACCTCGTACAGTGGTGGCTCTACCAGGCTTTTGGGCTGTTGAAACCTTCAATCCCATGGACGCTCACGAACTTCAGGCCTGGCTGCGACTGACGCTGACGCCCGGCATAGGTAACGCCACGGCGCGCAAGCTGCTGGCGGCCTTCGGCTCGGCGCAGGCCATTTTTGAGCAGAGCAGTGCCACCCTGCAAAAACTGGGCTCCGACAAACTGGTCAGCGCGCTTCGCACTGAGCCGCCCAACCTGGCTGCCCAGCTACAGACCACGCTGGACTGGCTGCAAGGCGGAGACGACCGCCGCATCGCTACGCTTGGGGATCCCGCCTACCCTGCCGCCCTGCTCGACATCGAAGACCCGCCTTTGATGCTTTATATGCTTGGTTCGCTTGCCTGCCATACGGATATAGCTATTAAAACAATAGCAAATAGCCTGGCTATCGTCGGCAGCCGCAATCCCACGCCGCAAGGGGAAAGCAACGCCCGGCAGTTTGCCAAGGCGTTTGGCAGCGCGGAAATCTGCGTGGTGTCGGGTCTGGCATTGGGCATTGATGGCGCGGCACACGATGGTGCGATGCTGGGCGGTGGTAATACGATTGCTGTCGTCGGCACGGGACTGGACCGGGTTTATCCCAAAAGGCACCTCGCCCTGGCACACCGTATTGCCAGCCAGGGCATGATCATCAGCGAATTTCCTTTGGGCACGCCGCCGCTGACAGGCAACTTTCCCAAACGCAACCGTATTATTTCCGGGCTCTCCCGCGGAACGCTGGTGGTCGAGGCAGCGCTGCAATCGGGCTCGCTGATTACCGCACGGCTGGCGACCGAGCAGGGCAAAGACGTCTTTGCCATTCCCGGCTCGATTCATTCACCCCAGTCACGCGGCTGTCATGCGCTCATCAAGCAGGGTGCCAAGCTGGTGGAAGTGGCGCAGGATGTGCTGGAAGAGTTGCACCTGTCGCCGGCCGGTTCAAGCAATTCCATCTCCAGCGCTTCGCAGGCTGCCTGCACCGACGGCGGCGCCGCAGCAGGGTCTAAAGCCGATGATCCGCTCGTCACAGCACTGGGTTTTGATGCCGTCAGCCTGGACGCATTGCAGGCACGCACCGGACTGGATACTGCCCGGCTGCAGGCGCAGTTGCTGGAACTTGAACTGTCGGGGCAGGTCGCGCGCCTGCCCGGCGGCCTGTTTCAACGTCTTGCGGCGGCGTGACGCTATCTGCGTTATATTGATTGCATGTTTGAAGTCTTGGTGTACGTTTACGAAAATTACTGGCAAGGCGCGGCCTGTCCCGAGTTTGACCGCCTCGGACGCAAGCTCATCGCGGCAGGATTTGATGCCGAGGAAATCCAGCAAGCCCTGGTATGGCTCGATGGCCTGAATGCGGCAGCCCAGGGAACGCAGATCAGCCTCCCGGACAACTTACCGCAGGAGAATGGTCAAGACCCCAACGCTGCACTCCTGATCCAGCCGCAATCGGGCAACAGCATGCGGATTTATTCAGTCGCTGAGCAAGTACACTTGGGCGCGCAAAGCCTTGGATTTGTAAGTTTTCTCGAATCTTCCGGTGTGTTGCCACCGCACATGCGCGAAATTGTCATTGACCGCGCCATGGCCGCGCCGGGTGAACCGGTCACGCTCGACGACCTGAAAATCATCGTGCTCATGGTTTACTGGAGTTTTGGCGAAGAGCCTGATGCGCTGGTGCTCGATGAGCTGTGTGACGATTCAGAAGGCCGTCTTGCTCACTGAGCGCCTGCATTCAAGCAGGGGTTGACGCCTGTTTTAAGCCGAAGCGTTTTCCGATGAATCCCGCTCAGACCAGCCGCTCCCAAATCAGAATTTATTCCATTTCTAATTCAATGAGAAAGTCGTATGGAGCTTTTGCGGTATTCATTCTTGATACGGCTCTTAACCCATCTTTGTCACTTTTTCGACGTTTACGGCCCCTTGGCCCTCGGCAAACGCGCATGGATGCTGGGTCGGGTCGAAAAAGTGAAATGTTGTGCCA
>JAYWDL010000039.1:0-19681 GCA_043779865.1 Polaromonas sp. | reverse complement strand
TGGCGTTGGCCCCTATGGCTGCGAGGCTTCGGGGCCAGCGAAGTCTGTGCATAGTTATAGCGTCTGAAGGAATCGCATAAGCGAGTCCGGAGCTTTGCAGCGTCCCATCTTGGTACCGGGTGCCTCTAGCCTCGCGAGGGCCTTCTCCTTCATCGCGAGGTCGGCCTCCACGTAACGATGGGTCGTGAAGTGGGACCACCAGTGAACACCGACGGGAAAACTATGTCCAGATTTTCACTCAGCTACCTCGCCGTGTGCCGCGCAACGCCTGCCTGAGCGTCATCTGCACCTAACCATCTGCGCATAGTTGCGACCTGGGCATAGAGACTGCAGGCGGAAGTAGAGCAATCCAAACTGCTTGCTCCACACCGGTCACTCCGGACCACGGGCTGTCGGAAAATAACTGGCACCGATATCATCGACGGGAGCGGCCCCCATCGGCCAGAAACGGAAATATCGAGATCGGCGAGCGGTCTTGCAGAACGCAGTCCGTCCAAAAAGAGACTCCTAACGAGCTTCACAGGTAGACTGCCGCGCTGGTTTTTTTAGTCTTTTGCTTTCTATTGATGAAAATCGAAGCCTTCGAAAATGGTCACGCTATCGGCTTTAGTCCAGACGCCCGTCTTTCCGCCGCCAGTAATGTGGCGATCCTTTTCGGTGATGTAGGTCTTTCCATCCAGTGCTACTTCCATCACCTCTCCTTTGTAACTCACACGGAGCGTGTGCCAGGTGTTGGTGGCTACGGGGGCATCCTTAGATGCAATCGTGTGGCGCGAGCCATCGATCGTGTAGTACAGGGCCACGTTGTTTTCCAGAGCGTTTGCGCGCGCGACATAGTAGTTGTCCCCGTTTTTCCAACGCCACACCACACCGCCAGCCTGATCCTCCTTGCCTGAAATTGGTTTGAATCTGACCTCCACCATGCCGTCCGTCAGAGCCGTGTCATTCTTAACGCACCAGGGAAATGTGCCAGATCCCCCCTGCTTGAGGACTTTGGATTGGCTGGTGCTGCCGGGGTCCATCTCCACGGTCCATCGTGGTGACCCCCTGCCTGTGGCCCCGCAGGTCCATCCCGCGGGCGGCTGCCCCACCGCGTCACCGTCGAAACCTCTGGTCTCTGCGTTTGCCGTCATGCTTGCAGCCAGTAGCGCATTGAAGAGCAATGTGGATTTCATGATTCACTCCAGTCCTTAACTCGGCCAGCTTTAGTTCATCTTCGGCGGCCAATTGTGGGTCTCGCTCTGGCACTGCCTGCACCACGCATACAGGGCGTCGTACATCACCATGCCGTGTTTCAGCATTTCGTGGTCGTTTGGAAAATTTGCCGAGAGTCCCAGCGACATCGCGTACAGACCGGCCGACTGCGGCGTCAGCTCCAGACGCGATGTGTACTGCCCCACGCACAATTTGCGCCAGCTGCGCGAGCGCCGGTTCCGTCAACTTGTACTTCAACAAGAAGGCGTCAAAGCTGCATCGATCTCCGACATGTGACATTTCGACATCCGGAATGTCGTACGGCGTCGCGCCGGACCTCTCGGCCTGAGAGCGCACTTCGTCAGCAGGAACGTACAGAAACCGGCTCCTTGTCGATGAAACGGGCGATCAACCAGGGGCAGGCAATGCGGTCGATCTTCGGGCGCTCATGTGTGATCCACTTCACGATGCCACCTTTGTCGCCGTCAGGCTTATCGCCTCCTTCACGGCTTTGGCAAGATCCTCCGCTCTGCCTTGCCCCCAGTAGTGCAGAAACATCATTCTGGGTTGTTCATGCGTCATATGCTGATGAATTGCGACGATCTGGAGGCCGGATTTCCTAAGGGACTTCAAAACAGGCTGCAGTTCATCTTCCAGCACCGCGAAATCTCCATCGACGACTGCGTTGTCGTTTGTTCCGGCAAAGCCAGCCCAGGTGTTAACGCCCATCGCGTTGCTCATGGTCATGCCATGCATTTTGGTGTCCCTGCCAAGGGTGACCTTGAACATTCCGTTGCTGGCCTCTCCTTTGCCGCCCAAAATATTTTCAAGAGGCGCGCCGTTGATCGCGTTTTGCTGGGCTACGGGCTTCATCGGATATTTCGTGTCTGGCGCTGCACGGCCGGAACGGATGCGATCAGGTGTCTCCAGTACCTTCTTCACAGAACTGGCCAGGCTTGCAGTCGTACCCATGCCGCTGATGTGCATGAAGAACACCTTCGGCTGCTCGAAGAAGAAGTGATTGTGCAGCGCGGTCACTTCAAGTCCGTTGTCAAGCGCGGCGCTCATGGTGGCCGCCACTTCGTCTTCATAAACAACGTTATCGCCCATCACCATGACTTTGCCGTCGCCTGCAGGCGTGAAGGCTGCCCATGAACCGATTCCCATGAATGGCGGGATTTTCCATCCATCCACGCGAACATTCATTTCCGGTCTCGGTTTTGAAATTTTGTAGACGTTCTCAGCCTGGATGAACGTGCCTTTCATGCCGGTTGCTTTTTCAATCTGGTCGGTGTCAAGTGGCGCAGGCTGCGCCATAACAGTTGCTACAAACGTGCCTGCGAATGCGAGCAATAAGGTCGAGCGCTTAGACATCGTTAACTCCTTTAAGTGGTTCTAATTGCAAACAGAATGAGGCCGGTGATTGCGGCAACCGCGATGATGACCGTAACGACGGCGAGGAGCAAGTAGATGCCCCACAGAAGTTTGTCCTTTCGAACGCTCTTTTCGGTCAGTTTTTTGGCGCTCATGGCCATGATGCCGATCACCGCAGCGCCAACGCCGTAGAACACGGCCTGCATCCACCCAAGCCCGCCAAAGCCGGTGTAGGCAGCACCTAGCCCGACCACCATCAGAAATGACGGAATCACAAAGGCAATGCCCGCCAAGGTTGCGCCGACTACCCGGAAGTGAACATAGCCCAAATAGATTGCCAGCTGAGCCGCCAGCGGACCTGGCATGAGCTGGGCCAGGGTCATGCCCTCTTTGTAGTCGGCGTCGGAAATCCACTGGCGGTGTTCAACCAGGTTCCGGTACATGAATCCGACAAGGGCGACAGGTCCGCCAACGCCGATAGTCCCGAGCCTGAGCATGTACACCACCAATTCCCCAAGCGTGTAGCCCGGTGCAGCGCGGCTTGCCGTTGCGCTTTGTTGATCGGCGCTCATGGCTGACCGATCGTGAAAGAACCGCAGAGCCGACCCGATGAAAAAGGGCGGAGCGATTCTTCGTTACGAACCAAATAACAAGGGGAAAGAAAAAAAGCTGGCAAGAAAACTCCCATCTGGGCATACGCCCGAGATCAAAGCAGTCTTGGGACTCGTGGAGTTCTTGAGTGTGGGGAGACTGCTTTTTCCCCGCAATTAGTCTACTGTACCCGGAAGCGGGTTTGCAAGCAGTACCGCGAAGTGGGGTACGCTGCTTGCTGTCGAGCTAAAAAGATGTTCTTGATCAATTCCAGAAGCCGGATCGTGTGGTCCGGATGCACGAACAACTCACTGTAATGTCTACGATTCAGGGGCCAGCGACATAGGTCACTTTTTCATCATCATGTCGCCCATCATTTGCATATCCTTGATATTTACCTTGCCGTTGTCACCCTTCATCTTTTCGAACATGGCCTCGTGATATTTCATGAACTCCTCTTTGGAGACCATTCCGTCTTTGTTTGCATCCATCATTTGCATTTCCTCGGCAGCTTTCATGGGTATGCTCTCTTTCCTTGCTTCTCGCGTCATGCTGTCCCGCCTCATCATGCCATCCTGAGCACACCCTGAAAGAACGACAAGAAATGCTGGGACCAAACTGGTCAAAATTAGTTTTTTCATCGATAACTCCAGATAGAGACAACCGGCTGGCGACCACCTCCCCAAATCGTCGATGCCGATAGCGGCGTTGAGTGCTACTTTGCAAACCCGAAGTGAACGGTTGAAAACATTTTGGTCCCGGTAGCCCTGGCGATCTTGTGGGACACAACCGCATATTTACTCAACAGCAACTGAATAAAGGTAATCGCGGTCTTTGCGGGCGCGCCACTAGCATTATTACGCCGGAGACTCGCTTACGCGGACCCCTGGATCCGATTAGTCACTAACAAGTCATGTCTTCGCATTTCGTGAGAAGACTTCAGCGCACGCCAGCCATGGCTGGGATGATGTTGAATCGGGTGATTGAGCAAGCCGCAGCGATGGCGGATCGACCCAAACAGGTAAGGTAATAGTGGTAGGTATGCGCGACTTTTTTGATCAGACCCAGCGTTCTCAGGCGTGCCAGCTGACGTGACAGCGCCGAGGGTGTCAACGGCACGTGAGCGACCAGGTCGGCCCGTCGCCAGCCGTGAATATTGAACTCGCCATGCTGCAATGTTTGCAACAGCCTTTGCTCAGCTGGATTGAAGAAGTTCAACCCTTTGACGCTGTGCTCGGTGCTGGTCGGCACCCGGGGCTGACTCAGCCTTGCCAAGTCACGCTGCCCGCGCTGGTGTCATCCAGACTGCTCAGAAACGCCAGATAGCGCTGATTGCATCCCAGCAGTATGCCCCGCAGGTCGATCAGGCTGTAGATCGACTTTTTGAGCGCAGCCAGCTCGCGCGTGCTGTGCCCATCCTTGTGTTCCACCTTGCGGTGGTGCTTGAAAAAAGAAACATCATTGACCGTGGTCTCAATGCGCAACACCCGGCTGAATTTGTCGTAGACCTTGATGCTGGCCGCTCCCATACTGTGCTTGATGCAACGTCCTTCGATGCGGGTGCTCAGGCGCGAGCCAATCTCCTGGGCCACCACCGGCGTGATCTTCTTGCCCAGAAAGCCCGCTACCCGTGGCGCATCGGCCGCCAGCACCGACTGGCGACTCAGGCTGTCGTACAAGGGGGTCAAAATCTCCGCACTCTTGCTCATCAGGTCCGTGGAATACTCGATTTGGCGAATGCTCCAGTGGTAGCTTTGCCCAAACACATCCAGCACGGGGCACAGCCACTGGGCATACCTATCCAAACGCTGGTGCAGCACATCGGGGCTCAAGGCATCGGCCAGTGCCTGGGCACTGGGCAGATCGGCAATGCGCAAAAAGGCGTTGTCACCCGGCACGAAGTCAATGCCCGCGCGCTTGAGGGATTGGGCCAGCGCGCTGTGGCCGTTGCAATAGAACTGCAGGCCGAAGGGAGCCCAGGTGGGCACGCGCAGGTAACACAGGCCCAGTTCCTCGTCGATGAAGTAAAAGTAGTAGTGCAGGCACTTGCCCGTGTCACCCCTGAGGTAGGTCTTGCCGCTGATCTTGTCGTGCCAGGGTCGGTAGCTCGGGCAGGCCTGCATGGCCGACAGAACATGCACCAGTCCGGGGGCATCTCCCCGCGCGAGGCCAGCACGCGCTGCACCAGTTCTTCCTTGCGGATGTGGCTTTTGCTGACGTGCTCAATCTCAAGACCGGCGGCGGCGCACACTTCCTGGGCTCGACTGCGAACCCGGTCCCGCAGCGGCTCGGCAAACTGCGCGTAGTCAAAAATGCGCACGCCTTGGCTGTAGAGAAAACTGGTCATGCCCTGCGCGTAGCACGCCCCAGGTATCGTGCCCGTGATCACAATGCGGTCGTAGCACGACAGCACTCCGTGCATGCTCGCCGCATAACGGTTGACCAGTTGTGTTTCCATGATCTTGCCTCGTCAGCTATGACTTGCCATGGTATTACTTGTTTGGTTCCGGCTCGTCCGGCTTAGGTTATTACTGGATGTGTCGGACGATGTGCTGCTGGTTAAGCCCTGGTTACCGAGAGCCCCGTCGATATTTCCACCAAGATTCGATGCCCGGTTAACAGACAATCCTCCGCCAACATAAATATCCGAAGCCGGCTCAGCGGCCTTTGCCATCGGGGTCGCAAAGGCCAAGCCAAGCGAAATTAGACTTAATGATGACGCGATTAAACTCGATTTCATACGAACCCCTTGCGCGACTGCGCATTTGCACCGGCAACTTGCCTGGTGCTTATCTAAGCTTCTAGCCGCCGCAGGTTAAATCCGGCTATCGAATGGTGATCATGTTGCGCGTCTGAAGCCGCGCTACACCCTGCATTGGCGTATTGGACAACTGTCGCTTAAAGGCGCTGCTAAACGGCGGTAAAGAACCGTAAAGTGAATCTCGCCCCTGCAAAACGTACCTCCTTAGGCGCATCGGGTCATTCGCAAAACCGCCTCATGTTGCATCGGTTTTCAGGCATCAAACATGCCTCAATCCCTTATAAATAAAGCGCAAGCAGCTATTAATTAAATAGCAGCTAAAACCCGGAGCACCGCATTGACAAACGCTGCTCCCCGATTCAGTAGTCGGGCACCTTGCGCTTTGGTGCGTGGTCACACCCTGCGAGTTCCACCTCCCGTGCCAAACCCTAAAGCAGTACGGCGTCGCGCGGAAATGAATCACTTTTTTCCAGGCAATATCCGGGGCTCATGGCACTACCTTGAGCATCCCATTGGACGGCTGGGGTCGTGGATTGCCGCGTTTTGACTTTGATTGCACAAAATGCTATATTTTTAATAGCTACTTACGCCCGTAACATAAGCGCTGTAGCCATTTTTAATCGTCATTTTCGGCATGTCGCCCACCGCTTGGTCAGGCGCGGCAGCACCGACACCACCACAACGATCAGGATGAGCGACACCGGGCGCGGTATAAACACCATCGTACTGCCCGCGCCGATAGACATGGCATTGCGCAATTGCGCCTCGGCCAGCGGCCCGAGGATCATGCCCACCACGACCGGCGCGGCCGGGAAGTCAAACCGGCTGCATCATGGCCGCGTCACCGGCCTGAACGCCACGGTGCGCTTGCCGCTGGTCCAAAATAGCGGAAACAGTGCTTAAGGAACAAGCAAGATGGAAAAATTACGCATCGACAAATGGCTGTGGGCCGCCCGGTTTTACAAAACCCGTTCGCTGGCCGTCGAAGAAATCGACAAGGGGCGGGTGAGCATCAATGACCAGGAAGTCAAGCCTTCGCGCGAGGTCAAGGTGGGCGACACGGTCGCGCTCAGGCAGGGTGCTGTCATCCGTACGCTGGTGGTGCGCGGCATCAGCAGCCAGCGCGGCCCGGCGCCCGTGGCGCAGCAGCTTTATGAAGAAACCGCCGAAAGCCTGGCGCTCAAGGCCCAGGCCGCCGAGCAGCGGCACTTGACCAGCGACCCGGCCAGCAGCCTGGAGCACGGCCGTCCGACCAAGCGTGACCGGCGCAGTCTGGACAAGGCGCAGGGCAAGGACTGGGACAGCCGCTGGAGCGCATCGACCGACAAGTGAATTGCTACGCTTTTAATAACTTGATGCGCCCGTTCTTATTGCGCCAGGGGCCAGTTTTATTAAAAACAGGCAGCGGTGCGCTGGTCTCGCTGCCTATCAATCAGAGCGCTGGCGCGTCGCTGGGTGTTTTCAGGTTGGCCTTGAGCTGTTCGCTCATCGGGAGGTTCAGGTTCACGCTTTTAGGAGGAATCGGTGACATGAACCACTTGGTATACATCCGGGTGAATTCGCCCGACTTCATCAGGCGGGAAATGGTGCCATCAACCAGCTTTTTGAACTCGGGGTCGTCCTTGCGCAGCATGCAGGCGTAGGGTTCCACCTGCAGTGAATCACCCACCACTTCCAGCGCGGCCGGTTTTTTGGAGTTGGCCATCAGGCCGAACAGCAAGATATCGTCCATGGCAAACGCCAGCGCCCTGTCGTTTTCCACCAGCAGCAGCGCATCGTCATGGTCTTTGCCCAGGATGAGTTGCATGTCGAGATTCTTGTCAGCGCTGTATTTGCGGATCACCTGCGCGTTGGTGGTGCCGGTGGTGCTGGCGACCGCCTTTTCGGCCAGGTCGGCGTAGTTTTTAATCATGGCGGGTAAATTCCTCGCCGCTTGCGGCGCTTCCCGAGGATCGTCAGCTTGCCTTCTTCTAATACCTCGCCCCTTGGGCGGGGTTCTTTATTGCAATTTTTCTGCCAGTTTCCATGCCCTCTTGCAGACATGCCGTTGCAGCATCTGGCAACACACGCGTGCAGGGTCTGGCTTATAGTCGCATTTCATTCACCGTTTACTGTACGAACAAGGCCCTCATCCCCATGAAAACCAAAGCCGCCGTTGCCTGGAAATCAGGCGAACCCCTGACCATTGAAACCGTTGACCTGGAAGGCCCGAAATTTGGCGAGGTGCTGGTCGAGATCAAGGCCACCGGCATTTGCCATACTGACTACTACACGCTCTCGGGCGCTGATCCGGAAGGCATTTTCCCGGCCATCCTGGGTCATGAGGGCGCGGGCATCGTGGTCGATGTCGGTCCCGGCGTGACTACGCTCAAGAAAGGCGACCATGTCATCCCGCTCTACACGCCGGAATGCCGCCAGTGCAAGTTCTGCCTGTCGCGCAAGACCAATCTGTGCCAGTTGATTCGCGGCACGCAGGGCAAGGGCCTGATGCCCGACGCCACCAGCCGCTTCAGCCTGGACGGCAAGCCGATCTTTCACTACATGGGAACGTCGACCTTCAGCAACTACACCGTCGCGCCCGAAATCTCGCTCGCCAAAATCCGCAAGGATGCGCCGTTCGACAAGGTTTGCTACATAGGCTGCGGCGTCACCACCGGCATTGGCGCGGTGATTTTTACGGCCAAGGTCGAAGTCGGCGCGAATGTGGTGGTGTTTGGCCTGGGCGGCATTGGCCTGAACGTGATCCAGGGCGCGAAGATGGTCGGCGCCGACAAGATCATCGGCGTTGATTTCAACCCGGAACGCGAAGCGATGGCGCGCAAGTTTGGCATGACGCACTTCATCAACCCCAAGACCACCGAAAACGTCGTCGATGCGATTGTGCAGCTGACCGACGGCGGCGCCGACTATAGCTTCGAGTGCATCGGCAACACCAAAGTGATGCGCCAGGCGCTGGAATGCACGCACAAGGGCTGGGGCCGCAGCATCATCATCGGCGTGGCCGAAGCGGGCGCGGAAATCAGCACCCGGCCGTTCCAGCTGGTGACCGGCCGCAAGTGGGAAGGCTCGGCCTTTGGCGGCGCGCGTGGCCGCACCGACGTGCCGAAAATCGTTGACTGGTACATGGAAGGCAAGATCAACATCGACGATCTGATCACGCATACCATGCCGCTGGAAGACATCAACAAGGGCTTCGATCTGATGAAGCGCGGCGAGTCGATTCGCGGCGTGGTGCTTTATTGATGGCGGCCGCCGCACTTGAACTGCTGAGCGAACACGCCTGCTTTGGCGGCGCGCAGCGTTTTTACCAGCACGATTCGCGTGAAATCGGCCTGCCCGTGCGGTTTTCGGTCTTTATGCCGCCCCAGGCAGAGCAAGGCAAGGTGCCGGCCCTGGTTTATCTGGCGGGCCTGACCTGCAATGAGGAAACCTTCATGACGAAGGCCGGGGCGCAGCGCCTGGCCGCCGAGCTGGGCCTGGCCTTGATTGCGCCCGACACCAGCCCGCGCGACGCGAAGGTGCCGGGTGAAGCCGAAAGCTGGGATTTTGGCGTGGGCGCCGGATTTTACCTGGACGCCACGCAAGCGCCGTGGTCCACCCATTACCGCATGGAGAGCTACCTCACAGCGGAATTGCTGCCGCTGCTGACGGCTACCCTGCCGCTGGACGCCGGTCGTATCGGCATCTTTGGCCATTCGATGGGCGGTCATGGCGCATTGACGCTGGCGCTGCGGCATCCCGATCTTTTCAGGTCCGTGTCGGCCTTTGCCCCCATTTGCGCACCCAGCCAGTGCCCGTGGGGACGCAAGGCATTTACCGGCTACCTTGGTGCTGATGAATCGGGCTGGCAGGGCCACGATGCAAGTGCCCTGATGAGTCGCCTGTCCAGCGCGCCCTACCCCGGCGGCATCCTGATCGACCAGGGCCTGGCCGACAAATTCCTCGCGGAGCAGTTGCATCCGCACCTGTTTGAAGCGGCCTGCGCATTGGCCGGCCAGCCCCTGACGTTGCGCCGGCACGCAGGCTACGACCATGGCTATTACTTTATCGCCACCTTCATGGCCGATCACCTGAGGCATCACGCCCGCCAGCTGCTGTCTTAAGCCGGGCCTCAGCTGCTCCCCCTACAATGCCGCGCTATGCCGTTGCATTCGCCTACCCCTGTCTCCAGACACTCCGCCAAGCCCGGTCCTCGTTCCTCTACCTTGAATGCTGAGCAACGGCCCGCCGGCATGCGGCCGCTCTGGGTTGTCGTGCTGGCCAGCTTCTGGATCGCCACCGTTTGCAACGTGGCACTGTGGCGCGCGCTGGCCCGTCTGCCTGACCTGAGCAGCGGCCAGGCCGTCACCGTCAGCGTGGCCCTGGCGCTGGTAATTGGGCTGGCCACGGCAGGATTGTTCAGCCTGCTGGCCTGGCGCTGGACACTCAAACCCGTCATCATGCTTTTTTGCGTGTCAGCGGCCTTTGGCGCCTATTTCATGATGGCCTATGGCGTCGTCATCGACCAAACCATGATGGTCAACACGCTGCAGACCGATGTGCGTGAGACGCGCGATCTGCTGAACTGGCGCCTGCTGGCCACCGTGCTGGTGCTGGCGGTGTTGCCCTGCATTTTGCTGTGGCGGCAACACATCCGGCTGCAAAGCACCACGCGGCAGGTGCTCTCCAACGTGGCGGCTTTGCTGGCAACTTGTGCCCTGCTGGTGCTGGTCGTGATGCTTTTCTTTCAAAGCATTGCCTCGGTGATGCGCACCTATCCCCAAGTGCGCTACCTGATGAATCCGCTCAATTCTTTCTATGCGCTGGGCTCGATTGCGGCCAAGCCCTTTCAGCGTAACGAGTCCGTCGTCCTGCCTTTGGGCAAAGATGCAAAGCTGGGCGCCAGCTACGCAGCCCAGACCAAAGCACCTTTGTTGCTGCTGGTATTGGGCGAAACCGCACGCAGCGGCAACTTCGCCCTCAATGGTTACAACCGCCCCACCACGCCCGAGCTGGCCAAAGAGAATGTTGCCAGCCAGCGCAATGCCTGGTCGTGCGGAACCAGCACGGCGGCTTCGGTGCCCTGCATGTTTTCGAATTTTGGGCGGGAGGCCTATGACTCACGCCCCGCAAATTACGAAGGCATGCTCGATGTGCTGCAGCACGCGGGCCTGGCCGTGCTCTGGCTGGACAACCAGTCGGGCTGCAAAGGCGTTTGCGACCGGATTCCCCATGCCGATACCAGCCAGCTCAAAGTTCCCGGCCTGTGCGACGGCGGCGAATGCCTGGATGAAGTGATGCTGCAGGGACTGGACGAACGCATCGCTGCGCTGCCTGCAGAGCGCCGCGCCAAAGGCCTTGTGCTCGTGATGCACCAGATGGGCAGCCACGGCCCGGCTTACTACAAGCGCTCACCGCCCGCCTTCAAGAAGTTTTTGCCTGAATGCACCGACAACGCCTTGCAAAGCTGCGGGCGCGAGGAGTTGGTCAATGCCTATGACAACAGCATCGTGTACACCGACCATGTTCTAGCCTCGGCCATTCAGTGGCTCAAGACGCAGGAGATGCACAGCGCGCCCGCCCTGCTTTACCTCTCTGACCATGGTGAGTCGCTGGGTGAAAACAACCTCTACCTGCATGGCATGCCTTACGGTATTGCACCCGACGTGCAAAAGCGCGTTCCCTGGATCACCTGGCTATCGCCAGCGTTTGAGCAGCGCAGCAAGCTCACCATGGCCTGCCTCAAGCAGCAACTCGACGCACCGATCAGCCACGACAATTACTTTCACTCGGTGCTGGGTTTGATGAACGTGCAGACCAGCGTTTACAAACCCGCGCTGGATATGTACGCCCATTGCACCAAACCGTAGAGGCATTGACGGCGCGCCCGGATTTTCGGCAGGGTTTCTGGAGTCAGCACTTGTATTTCTAACAGTCAGGCAATATTCGACTCTGGTCTCAAACAATACCTTCTTAAACTACTGTCTCAAATCTGGGGTCCACTTTAATGTGTGAAACTTGGCGTTTCGCCGCTTATCGGCAACTATTAAAAGGAAGCATTTGTGAAGTTCAAATCGATCGTCGGCGCTGCGTTGCTGGCACTGGGTGCGACCTCATTCCAGCCCTATTCCCACGCCCAGGCGTTCCCGACCAAACCTGTGCGTATCGTGGTGCCGCAAACACCGGGGGGTGCATCGGATGCGCTGGCCCGAATCGTTGGCCAGAAGCTGTCGGAAAAATGGGGGCAAGCGGTGGTGATTGAAAACCGCGCTGGCGCGGGCGGCAATATTGGCATGGACCTGGTGGCCAAGGCACCAGCGGATGGTTACACGCTGCTGATGTCTTATGTGGGTTCGCACGCAATCAACGTCAGCATTTACAAAAAACTGCCATTTGATCCGGAGGCTGATTTCAGCGCCGTCGCCACGCTGGCCAACGTGCCGTTTGTCGCCGCAGCCAATGCCGCGCTGCCCGTGGGCAACATGAAAGAGCTTGCGGCTTATGCAGCTAAAAACCCTGTTTCTTTCGGCTCCGCAGGTAACGGTTCAGTCAACCATTTGCTGGGTGAGATGTTCAGCACCACCAGCCAGGTCAAGATGCTGCATGTGCCCTATAAGGGTGCGGCACCGGCCCTGACTGACCTGATCGCAGGGCAGACTCAGCTGGTCTTCACCAGCCTGCCATCCATCGCCCAACATATCCGGGCCGGTACGGTCAAAGGTCTGGGCGTCACCGGCTCCAGGCGCGCGCAAGGATTCAAAGACATCCCGACGATTGCAGAATCAGGCTACCCCGGCTTCGTGATCAACCCCTGGTTTGGTTTGTTTGCGCCCAAAGGCACGCCGCCGGCGGTTATCAAGCAGATCAATGCCGATATCAAGAAAATTCTGGAAGACAAGGACACTATGGATAAATTCGCTGTGCTGGGTGCGGAGCCGTATGAAACGACGCCGCAGGAATTTACGGCTATGTTGCATTCGGATATTCAGAAGTGGGCAGCGGTCGTCAAGAGCTCCGGCGCAACCGCTGATTGAAGAAGGACGCAGCATGAAAATCAAGCAAATCGCCGGCGCTTTGGGCGCTGAAATTTCGGGTGTTGATCTGTCCCGCGGCGTAGCGGGACAGCTGGCCACCGACATCCGCCAGGTGTTTCTGGATCACCAGGTTATCTTTCTGCGCAACCAGCACCTGACGCCTGCGCAGTTTCTGGATTTTGCGCAGGCCATGGGTAAACCGGTTGAGTACCCTTTCGTCAAAGGGCTGGATGGATTTCCCCACATCATCGAGGTAAAAAAGCTGGAGCACGAGAAAGTCAATTTCGGCGGTATCTGGCATTCAGACACAACCTATCTGGACATGCCCCCCATGGGCTCGATGCTGCTGTCGCGTGAAGTGCCGCCTTACGGTGGTGACACCCTGTTTTCCAGTCAGTACCGGGCTTATGAATCGCTCTCCGGTACCATGCAGCGCCTGCTTGATGGCTTGACCGGCATCAGCAGTTCGGCCAAGGCGGATGTCTCCAAAACGCGTGAAGACCGCATCAAGTCCGACGGCAAGGAAGCTGCCCCGCAAGAGTATCGAGCCGAGCATCCCGTGGTGCGCACGCACCCGGAAACCGGGCGTAAGGCCTTGTATGTCAACGTGGCGCACACCGCAGGCATCAAGGGGATGACGGACGAAGAAAGCGCACCGATTCTCAACTTTCTTTTTGCGCACCAGGTCAAGCCGGAATTCACCTGTCGTTTCGCCTGGGAGCCCAACGCGATTGCGTTTTGGGACAACCGCTGCGTGCAGCACAATCCGGTCAACGATTACCACGGTTTCCGCCGTGTGATGCACCGCATCACGCTCCAGGGCGACAAACCCGCTTGAGGTTGTCTATGACGAATGAACTATTTGTAGCGCAGAAGGCCCCACTCAATTTGCGCGGCCATCGCTTCAAGCCGCTGACCTGGGAAACCATGACACCAGCGCAGGTTCGCATGGCGCAAAGTGTTATGTCGGGCCAGCGCGGCTCCATGCAGGGGCCGTACAACGTATTGTTGCGCAGCCCCGAGTTGGGCAACCTGGCCCAGCAGTTTGGCGCGCACACGCGGTTTAATTCTTCAATTCCGCTCAGACTCAATGAGCTGGCCATTTTGCTTGTTGCGCGTTTTTGGCGTTGTGAATTTGTATGGTGGGCGCACCGCCGGATCGCCATTGAGAGTGGCCTGGCCAATGACCTGATTGATGCGATTTTTGCTGCGCGCCTACCCGGTGACATGTTGATTGACGACGCCGTGGTTTATGGGTTTTGCCACGAATTGATCGAAACCCGGCGGGTCAGCGATGCAACCCATGCCGCGCTGGTGGCTCGTTTTGGCGAGGCAGGCGCGGTTGATCTTATGGGTACCATGAGCTACTACACGCTGGTAAGCATGTCGCTCAACGTCGATCAGTACCCCTTGCCCGAAGGGGCACATGTCGAGTTCAAGAGCGTTTGAGCAGGATGCAGATTTAACCGGGTTTGAGTAACCGGTTTGTGCAGGATGAGGGCGGTGTATTTCATTTTCATGAGCAGATGATTCGCGCCCATCGTCTTGATATGCGGTGTCCGAAGTTATCTGCGTTAGGTGCGGATGCGGGTTCAGTTTCTGCGCTGCCAGGGATGACCTCAACGTCCAGTCAAGGTGCAATACGCGTTACGGGTATCGGAAGCTACAGACGCAATAAGTAGCTCATAAGATGTTTTGTGCCGAGCCAGCAGGCGGGCAGAAGCGACTGCTTTGGACTTGCAGAACCAGTGGCAGGTGTACTGCAGCAAAAACAGCTCGGCGGACAAGGTGAATGCCTTGTCTTTAGGTGTTCTGTTGTCGCCATTTTTTGCCGCATGGGTGATTCCTGACGCGTGAATGGCCAAAGCCTTGCGCAGGTCAAACGTTGCGTCCGGAAAAAGCTTGTCTGCATAGGGGATGGTCAAGGCAAATTTGCTGACTCGCGCGTCAGCCTCTTCAACCCTGGAAAACTCAGCGGCAAAGCGGTTGAGCTGATCACACAGCGCCATCTCGGTGGTGGTCAACAGATTCCAGACTCGTTCACGGCGATCAGTATCCGCTTCCCCAAGCGCCCGCATGTAACCCTCGGTCAGGCTTTCCATCAGTTTTTCAATCTGGTATTTCCCGAGATGGCTGCCCAACAAGGCAATGCGCCTGCGCTGGTATTTCGTCTTGAGCATGTGGGCGCCAATGGCGATAACCATGGCCAGAATAAAGATGTCCATTACTGCGGTTTTTTGGAAAAATGACGGAAAAAGAGGAAGGCTAGAGTGTAGTCACCTCAAATTCCCGGGACCGTTAAAACCTGGCTTTTAAGTGCCCTCGCGATAACCGGTTCATATTTCCAGTGCATGCAGTCGTTGCGCACTGTGCTCAAGCCAGATAGCGCTGCAGCACCGGGCATCAGCTAAAAGCTACAGAACAGAGTGATTTTGAGATGCATTTTCATGCCTCTGAAATCTGTTGCATAAATTCAATCTTCCAATGTAAGATGAATTATAAAAACATCATACTGTTCTTCAAGCCTTGATCAGCCAAGCGTTATTGCGATCTCATTGCAATAACTTTTCTGGAAACTTCAATGATTTTCTCTGCTAAAAAACAGATTTATCCGCTGAGATTGAAAACTGTTGCATCAGTCTTTTTAGGCGCATCGCTTATCAACAGTCCTTTGGCCTATGCAGCCGACGAAGAGAAAACCCTTTCCACGGTGACCGTCGAAACGTCTCGCACCAGCCAGCTTGGTATTGCCGAATCTGCCAATGCGGGTTTCGTGACGCAACAGCAACTCGAAGCGCGAACCGTTTACCGGCCTGGTGAAGTCCTCGAAGCGATTCCCGGGCTGGTTGTCAGCCAGCACAGCGGCGAGGGCAAGGCCAACCAGTTTTATCTGCGCGGATTCAACCTGGACCATGGCACGGATTTGCGCACTACCGTGGACGGGATGATTGTCAATCAGCGAACCCATGCTCATGGACAAGGGTGGACTGACCTTAATTTCATGATCCCTGAATTGTTTACCCGGCTCGAATACAGGAAAGGCCCATACTACGCCGCTGAAGGCGATTTTGCATCGGCAGGCAGCGCCAATGTTGTATACGCTGACAAGCTGGATGCTGGCATTGCCAGTGTTGGCATCGGCCAGTTCGGTTACCGGCGTATCTTGCTTGCGGATTCACCCAAGGTGGGCAACGGGAATCTTCTCTATGCACTGGAACTTTTTCACAATGACGGCCCTTTTTCGAATCCGGACGACTATCGAAAAATAAATGGTGTGTTGCGTTACAGCGAAGGCACTGCGGCCAATGGCTTTAACGTCACGGCCATGGCCTATCGCGGCCGCTGGAACGCAACTGACCAGATCGCAAAGCGCGCCGTGGATGCCGGTGCAATTGGACGTTTTGACGCCATCGACCCGACCGACGGCGGAAAAGCCCAGCGGTTTAGCCTGTCGAGCGCATGGAACCGGACGACGGCTGCAGGATCCACCAATATCAATGCCTACGTCATCCACAACAAGCTGGATCTTTACTCGAATTTCACCTACTTTCTCGACGACCCGGTGAATGGTGACCAGTTCAACCAGCGCGACCGGCGGACGACTGCGGGTCTGAACGTGAGTCACACGTTGCCAACACCCCTGTTTGGTCGTGAATCCGAAACAACCATGGGTCTGCAGTTGCAGAACGACAATATCTTTAACGGGTTGTTCAGTACTGTTGCGCGACAACGCCTGTCAACGACGCGTGAAGATCACGTCACCGAGAGCAGCGCAGGTATTTATCTGGAGAATAGCACTCGTTGGGCTGAAAAATTCAGAACCGTAGCGGGCGTACGCGCGGATTTTTATCGCTTTAACGTCAATAGCGACAATCCGCTGAATTCGGGAAAAAGGAATGACAGCATCGCCAGCCCAAAGCTCAGCCTCATCTTCGGCCCATGGGCGAAGACCGAGTATTACGTCAACGCCGGTACGGGATTTCACAGCAATGACGCTCGCGGCACCACCATTGCAGTGGATCCCAAAGACCCGACTGCTGCATTTGCCCGTGTGCCACCCCTGGTAAGGTCGAAAGGCGTTGAATTGGGTGCCCGCACAGAAATAATTCCGGGCTTGCAAAGTTCGGTGGCAGTGTACCGGCTCGATTTCGACTCGGAACTCATATTTGTCGGCGACGCGGGAACCACCGAGGCAGGCCGGCCAAGTCGCCGTACCGGGATTGAATTCAACAACTATTACAAGCCTGCCAAGTGGCTGACCATAGATGCTGATTTCGCTTTTGCGCGGGCCCGATTCAGGGACCAGGATCCAGTTGGAAATCGAATCCCTGGCGCGGTCGAAGGGGTGGCGTCGTTAGCACTGGCGGTCAATAACATTGGGCCATGGTTTGGCGCACTACAGTTGCGCTATTTCGGTCCACGTCCGCTTATTGAAGACAACAGCGTACGGTCAAAAAGTACGAGCACGCTCAATGGCCGAATCGGCTACAAAATCAACCCCAGAATGCGTGTTGAACTGGAAGGCTTCAACCTGACCAACCGCAAGGATTCAGCCATTGATTATTACTATTCATCACGCCTGGCGAGTGAGCCGCAAGGAACGTCAACACCCGATATTCATTTTCATCCCATCGAATCCCGATCATTCCGCGTCACGCTGACAGCGAATTTTTAACGGTCATGCCTCGCGTGGTCAACTGCTTGAAAGAGGCGCTTCAAGTTTTGGAGTGGAAGTGCAGATGGCGGTGTTGCGCCAGAGAAGGCGTTGCAACGTCAACCTGAACGATATGGATGTTGCCGTGGCGTACGCCGCTTTGCGCGATGACACTGTCGGCAAAAGCGCTGACCTGCTCATACAGACCGCGTAACGCTATGGTTTCCAGGCAGTCGTCATGGTCCATGTAAACCTGCATGCTGGACACGCATATGTCATGGTGGTCGTGATGGAGCGCTGCCAGCCGGCTGGCAAGTTCCCGTTCATGGTGGTTATAAACATAGCTGAGGCTGGCAATGCA
This sequence comes from Polaromonas sp., assembly GCA_043779865.1. Taxonomy (GTDB): domain Bacteria; phylum Pseudomonadota; class Gammaproteobacteria; order Burkholderiales; family Burkholderiaceae_C; genus Polaromonas. The sequence continues at coordinate 1,733 of JAYWDL010000039.1, read as the reverse complement.
ATGGCTGGCATGGGGCGCTATTTTTTGTTCCTGTGCAAGGCGACCGCGTACCAGATCGCGAAATGCTTCGGAACGATTTTCGTAACCATGGCGAGCGATCAGTTCCTCGAATTGCTCGGCGAGAGAGTCGTCAACGGAAATGGTGATGCGGCGCATGGAAAACTTTAGGAAACCTCAAAGTAAGGACCAGGAATCATGAGTTTAAAAATAAATATCTGAAACTATGAAACTTTTGGACCGCACAAAAGTGAAATGCCCGGACTCAGTCCAAACGATCAATGGGTAGAAGATTACCCATCAAACACCCACAGCCAATGTTACCCAGAAAAGCATAGCCGTCTTTGTTTGCATGACGGCACCGTTGACTTACTGTATCTTCTTACCATGGCGTCTTGCTTCTCCAATGCTTCTTTTGAGATTTGGCTTGCCGTTCAGCGATTTCAAGAATGGTTGTGAATGAATTCCAGCGCATGCACCTTACGCATGCTGCTGCCAAGCAATATAGCGCTTCAAAAAAGGCAGCCCTGCCCCAGCGCGCCTGGTGGCCGGAACTGGGTCAGGTCCAGCTCGGTGCGCTGGCGGTTAAAGCCCAGACGATGACAGGTTTTTTCAAAGCGCTGGCGAATCAGGTCGGCCCAGAGGCCCTCGCCCATCATGCGGGTGGCGAAGTTGCTGTCGTAGTCCTTACCGCCGCGCATTTCATGAATCCGCGCCATGATGCGGGCGGCGCGCTGCGGGTAGTGCAGTTCCAGCCATTCTTTAAAAATCGGGGCGACTTCCCAAGGCAGGCGAATGACGGTGTAAAACGCCGTACGCGCACCCGCCTCCCAGGCAGCTTGCAGAACCCGCTCCATGTCGTCATTCACAAACGGTATTTGCGGCGCCACGCTGACGCCGACCGGCACACCTGCCGCCGCCAGCGTCTGGATGGTTCGCAGGCGGCGGTGCGGAGCCGCCGCACGCGGCTCCAGCTTGTGCGCCAGTTCGCCATCGAGCGTGGTGATGGTCACGTACACAGCCGCCAGCTTGTCGGCCGCCATGGACGCGATCAAATCAAGATCGCGTTCCACGCCGCTGGATTTGGTGACCAGTGAAAACGGATGGCGTGCCTGCTGCAAGACCTCGATCACGCCGCGCGTGAGCCGCAACTCGCGCTCCACGGGCTGGTAGCAGTCGGTGGCAGAGCCAATGTTAAGCAGCTTGGGCGCATAGCTGCGTCTGGCCAGATCAGCGCGCAGCACCTCGGCAATGTTGCGCTTGGCGATGATTTTGGTTTCAAAGTCCAGGCCCGGCGACAGGTTCAGGTAGCTGTGCGTGGGGCGCGCATAACAGTACACGCAGCCATGCTCGCAGCCCCGGTACGGGTTGAGACCGTATTCAAAGAGGATGTCGGGCGAGTCGTTGTGCGTGATGGCGCTGCGGGCGTCTTCAAACATCACTTCGGTGTGCAGCCGCGGTGCCTCGCCGGCTGCGGCTTCCTCCAGCGTGCCCCAGCCATCGTCCCAGGCTTCACGACTGTTTTTTTCAAAGCGGTTCGCCATGCGCGTGGCAGTGCCGCGGCCTTTGATGGCGTGGATGGGGATGATGACTTCGGCCATGAGGATGAAGCGATAGATTAACTGTATGAATATGCAGGGTATCCCTTTAGCTCCACAAGTGGCAGAATTGCCAAGTGGACGCACTAACGACAGCCCCGATCGGTGGGAAAGATTATCCAACGACATGGGTTCAGT
>JAYWDL010000038.1:0-7853 GCA_043779865.1 Polaromonas sp. | reverse complement strand
ATCCAGGGCGACGGTTCAGTCCAACAAGGTTTATCTGCCGCGTATGAGTCCATCGCCTTTTGCAAATATCGTCGCGCGGCAGATAAACGCTATTCGTTGGACTTGTTGTCATCATCGGCGTTATCCTGTCCTATTTCGGTTTTCGTTGATCAGTCAGCAGAATCTGGCTCCCGCCCCTATAGTGGCGGGGAGAAGCCATTTGATCCTGCGTTTGCAGGAGCCTGAGCGCAACGCGTTACGTGTTCACCGGCCAGTCAGTTGCTACAAAATAAATAGCATGGTCTGTTGAAGACATAACGACCATAGCAACTATTCATCAACCCAATATCTTGTATATTCCGCTGCGTTCCAGTGCATGCTGGTACGCGGCTCTTGCGTGTATCCGGCGCAAAAAATTCATCAATCTGGGACGATTCTCATTGAGCCCGCTCCGCTTCGCAGCGGCTCTCCAGCTTCCAATCCCGGACAGTCAAAGCAGGCGTGCGGCATAACGCCTAAAATTGTTGAGTGATTTCCCAAAATATCCTGAACGCCGACCTCCATTGCCATTCCGTCGTGTCCGACGGCACGCTGACACCCGAAGTACTGGCGGAGCGGGCCAAAACCAATGGCGTTGAGCTTTGGGCACTGACCGACCATGACGAGATTGGCGGCCAGCACCGGGCTGCAGCAGCGGCCCGGGCGCTGGGTCTTCCTTATCTCACGGGCACCGAAATTTCGGTGACTTTTGCTGGTGAAACCGTTCACATTGTGGGCCTGGGGTTTGACCCCGACGATGCGGCCTTGCAGCAAGGCTTGCGCAACACACGTGGCGGCCGCAAGCAACGCGCCATGGAAATGTCCGAGTCGCTTGCCAAAGCAGGTATTCATGGCGCTTTTGAAGGGGCTCTGAAATTTGTCGGTAACCCCGAATTGATTTCGCGCACCCACTTTGCCCGCTTTCTGGTGGAGTCAGGTGTGTGCCGCGAAACGCCCGAAGTTTTCCGCAAATACCTGACCGAAGGCAAGCCCGGCTATGTGCCGCACCGCTGGGCCAGGCTACAGGATGCCGTCAGCTGGATCACGCAAGCGCAGGGCATTGCCGTGATTGCCCACCCGGGCCGCTACAACTTCACGGCGAACGAGGAATACGCGCTGTTTACCGAATTCAAGGCGCATGGGGGCCGGGCGGTTGAAGTTGTTACTGGCAGCCATACCAAGGCGGAATACATCAAGTACGCTGAAACTGCCAGGGAATTTGGCCTGGCCTCTTCGCGCGGAAGCGACTTTCACAGCCCTGACGAAAGCCACACCGACCTGGGTGCCCTGCCCTTTTTACCGGGCGACCTCACCCCGGTGTGGGAACTGCTGGCAGATCGCATTCAAGCATGAGCGGCCTGGTCAGACCGCCTCCGAACACGCTGGCGGGGATTGCACTTCTGGTTGCAGCGGTTGCCTGCTTTGCCGTGCTGGACACTACGACAAAGATCATTTCTCTAAGCGTTCCGTTGCTAATGGCGCTTTGGTTTCGCTACGCTTTTCAGGCTATTGCCACCACCGTGACCATGCTCCCCTCGCGCGGCTGGGGCTTGCTGCGAACGGCGCATCCAAAGTTCCAGTGCCTGCGCGGCCTGCTGCTGCTGAGTTCCAGCGTTTTTGCGTTCTTCAGCCTCAAGCACATGCCGGTGGGCGAGTTCACGGCCATTGTCATGATCACGCCGCTGGTTATTACGCTGCTGGCTTCGGTCACGCTGGGCGAACGGGTTTCTGTGCTTCGCTGGGCCTTGGTGATTGGCGGCTTCATTGGAACGCTCATCATCATCCGGCCGGGTGCCAGCAGTTTTGAGTGGCCTATGCTGCTGCCGCTGGGTCTGGTGATTTCCCATGCCTGGTTTCAGCTCTTGACCAGCCGCCTGGCCCGCACTGAAGACCCGGTCACCATGCAGTTTTACAGTGGCTGGATTGGCACGCTGCTGGCGTCGCTGGTCTTGCCGTTTGTCTGGACTTCGCTGGATTCGTGGATGCTCTGGGCCGGTTTGGGCCTGATGGGCCTGATGGCTACCGTCGGCCACTTCATGATGATTCTGGCCTATGCCCGCACGCCAGTCGCTACACTCACGCCTTTTCTCTATGCCCAGATCGGCTTTGCCATGCTGGGCGGCTGGCTGGCGTTTTCTCATGTTCCTGATCAGCCGTCTCTGATGGGCATCGGCATGATCGCGGTGTGCGGTGCGGCAGGCGCATGGCTTGCGGTGCGCGAGAGCCGTGTCATTATTCAGGCAACTGAATCCTGAGAGCTTGCCATGGCCCAGTTTTTTGAAGTTCATCCTGACAATCCTCCGGCACGTTTGCTCAAGCAGGCCGTTGCTCTGCTGGCGCGCGGCGGCATTGCGGCCGTGCCTACGGATTCCAGCTATGCGCTGGTGTGCCAGCTCGATGACAAGGCCGCAGCCGACAGCCTGCGCCGTATCCGCGGAGTCGATAACAAGCACCACCTCACACTGCTGTGCCGCGATTTGAGTGAGCTGGCCAACTATGCACGGGTAGATAACAAGCAGTTCCGCCTGCTGAAAGCAGCGACACCCGGACCCTACACCTTCATTCTGGAGGCCAGCAAGGAAGTGCCGCGCCGCCTCAGCCACCCGTCCCGCAAGACCATCGGTTTGCGCGTTCCGGATCACAAGACCTTGCAGGCGCTGCTTGAGTTGCATGGCGGACCCTTGCTGGCGACCACGCTCATTCCGCGTGGCGAAACCGAGGCACTCAGCGATGCACAGGACATCGGTAGCCAGCTGGAGCGTGAACTGGCCGCAGTGATTGACGCAGGCGCCTGCCACAAGGAACCCACGACAGTAATTGACCTGACGCCGATGGCTGCCGGCGGTGACCCCGTGGTGATCCGTCAAGGCCGCGGCGACCTGGCAGCGCTTGGGCTGTAACACGGCTACCAGCGCGTCTGAGACAATCCGGGTATGGACACTGCCAACCTGATTCAAACCATTGCCCTTTATGCGCTTCCAGTGCTGTTCGCCATCACGGTGCATGAAGCGGCACACGGCTACGCTGCCCGCTATTTTGGCGACAACACGGCTTACCTGCAGGGCCGCATGACGCTTAACCCGCTCAAGCACATTGACCTGATTGGCACCATTGCCATGCCGCTGCTGCTTTATTTCGCCACCTCTGGAGCCTTTCTGTTCGGTTACGCGAAACCGGTCCCGGTCAACTTCGCGGCGCTGCGCAATCCCAAGCGCGACATGATCTGGGTCGCGCTTGCCGGCCCGGCGTCCAATTTTGCACAGGCGATTTTTTGGGCGCTGATGTTGGTCGTGCTGGCCGGGATGAACATAGAGGAACCCTTTTTCATCAAAATGGCACAAGCCGGCATTCTGGTCAACCTGGTGATGTGGGCTTTCAACCTGTTTCCCCTGCCACCTCTGGACGGCGGCCGGATTCTGGTGGGCCTTTTGCCAAGGAAGCAGGCGCAGTGGGTGGAACGTATTGAACCTTGGGGGTTCTTCATCGTGATGGGCCTGGTCATCGCCGGTGTGGTCGGCGCCTTGTGGCTGCGCCCACTCATGACCTTGGGCTACGCACTGATCAATATCCTGATCTCGCCACTGCTGTCACTGCTGCGCTAATTCATTATCTTGTTTGTTAAATTGAAATTTTTCGCATGACTTCCGCATCTTCTGCTTCCCCCCAGCGTTTCCTGACCGGCATTACCACCACCGGCACGCCTCACCTGGGCAACTTCGTCGGTTCCATTCGCCCTTCAGTGGCCGCAAGCCGCCTGCCCGGGGTACAGAGTTTTTACTTCCTGGCCGATTACCACGCGCTGATCAAATGCGATGAACCGGCGCGCATTCAGCGCTCCACCCTTGAAATCGCGGCCAGCTGGCTGGCGGCCGGGCTTGACCCCGAGCGTGTGATGTTTTACCGCCAGTCCGACATTCCCGAGATTCCCGAGCTCACCTGGCTTCTGGCCTGCGTCACCGGCAAGGGCGTGCTTAACCGCGCCCACGCCTATAAAGCCTCGGTCGATAAAAATGATGCCGCCGGCAATGATCCCGACGCCGATGTCACTGCGGGCCTCTTCATGTACCCGGTGCTGATGGGCGCCGACATCCTGATGTTCAAGGCGCACAAGGTGCCGGTGGGGCGCGACCAGATCCAGCACATTGAAATGGCGCGTGACATGGCGCAGCGCTTCAACCACCTTTATGGCGAGCATTTTGTGCTACCCGAAGCGGTGATTGAAGAGTCCGTGGCCTTGCTGCCCGGTCTGGACGGCCGCAAGATGAGCAAGAGCTACGACAACACCATTCCCCTGTTCACGCCGCGTGAACAGCTGCGCAAGCTGATTGCCGGCATCGTGACCGACTCGCGCGCCCCTGGCGAGGCCAAAGAGTTTGAAGGCTCGGCACTGTTCCAGATTTACCAGGCCTTTGCCAGCGAGCCAGAGACGGCCGTGCTGCGCCGGGCTTACACCGGCGGCATCGCCTGGGGTGATGCCAAACAGATGCTGTTTGAGCGCATAGAGCGCGATGTGGCGCCCATGCGTGAGCGCTACCACGAGCTCATCAGCAACCCCGGCAAAATTGAAAGCCTGCTGCAGGCCGGCGCCGAAAAAGCGCGCCAGGTAGCGACCCCTTTCATGGGAGAGTTGCGGCGAGCGGTGGGACTGCGGAATCTGGGCTCACTGGCCGCGGCAGCCCCGAAAGCCAAGGCGGCCAAAACTGCAGCTCCTGCGTTCAAGCAATACCGCGAAAAAGACGGCAGTTTCTACTTCAAGCTGCTCAATGCCGATGCGCGTCTGCTGCTGCAAAGCCAGGGTTTTGACTCACCCAAAGAAGCGGCTCTCACCATTTCCAGTCTGCAAAAAGAAGGCTCGCCTGCACTGGCCCGGCTGAAAGACAAAGTAGAGCTCGCGCAGGGCATTACGGCCGGTGAACTGGATACGGCACTGCAGTTTTTTGCCTCGGCCGGATCCTGACTCTTCATCAAGAAGGCAAAAAAAGGCTGCAGCCCGCTTGGTACGGGTGCAACCTGCTATCAAAAAAGTATCAGTGCCGGAGTAGCACCGTCCCCAGCGGACGTCATGCCCTGGCTTATTGGATGAGCACCAGCTGCGCCTACCGATGGCCGCGGGGCTGCGTACTCTCTGCACCCCAAACGTATGGATTATTTGAAAAAGTGACCGGCGATTCGAATCCCAGGCGAGCATTCATATCCAAATCTGCTGAGCAGATGGCAATAGGGTTTGCAGCTGTTGTTCAGGTTCATCTGTTAAGCCACCACCCGTTCCCGCAGCGTCTCATACAATCCCGAGTGACTGAGCAATATATCCAGCATGCCGCGCAGCATGATCGGTGAATTCAGCGCCTGGGTGCTCATGGACGTGTGCGCGTCGAGGGATTTGATGATGGCGTTGTGAAGTTCCTTGCGCAGGGCGGGTGAGTTGGCGAATTGCTCTTTGGTGTTGCTGCTGGCTTGGCGCTGCAGCGTTTTGGACTCGGCTACTTCACCCAAAATGGCGTCGTTCACATAGCGCAGTTGGTCCTGCTCGCTGGTGTCTGCGCCAAAAAGGTCGTTAAACTTTTCAATCAGCTCGGCCATATAGGCGGTCTGCTTCTCCTGCACGCTGCCGCTTCCCACCTTGGTAATTGGCGCCAGCTTAGGTGTTTCGCCCTCCCCCAGCGGCATCGCTTTCTTCCCAGGATTCGGCGTGGTTCAAAAATGGCCTTTTTTGGGTAACAGGGGCGAGCGATTTACTTCCACCTGAGAAATGGAATTTCAGTGTTCCGGGAGTGACTCCAAGAGGCGACATGCCTCCGGTTGCTCAGGCTCGCGGTGGCTGAAGCGGGCCCAAGCCGAGGAGCGTGAGCCAGTGGGGATGGTCTTGGCCGGTCATCAGCTGGGTCGGGCTTTTACCGACCCGCTCCGGGACCCGGCTGCGCAGGAAGCACCGATGGTTCAGGAAAAACTGCAGCAAGTCCAGGTACGAGCCACCGAGCTGGCGGCGCAGCGTGAAGTAGTTGCGGAGCCTCGAGTTTAGATTCTCGACCAGTGCGCTCGAGCGTGGTGTCTGTGCCATGGCCTGTGCCACGGCGCTAAAGACGGCCTGGAATTTTCCGCCCATTTTGGCGCGCAGCCGGTTCCAGCCTTGCCAGTACGAGGGCGATGTGCTCGGCTTGCGGTGCAGCACGCATGCGGCGCGCACGACGTGTTCCGGTAATTGGTGGGCGCGCGCGATCGTGGCCAGCTTGTCGTCGAGCACGCCGGCGAACGCAAGCAGGTCGTCGCGCTGGTTTTGCAGCGCAATGCGTACCGGGCGGATGCGACGGGGATCGACAGACTCGCGCCGGGCAAGCTCGGCGACGATGAAGTCGAACAGATTTTCCCGAATATCCAGACTCGGACCGGCCATCGCCAGGACGTCGTGGGCGAGCCAAGCGGTAAGCGTTCGGATGTCGCCGGCCAGAGCATGCGCTCCGGCTTCGGCCTGCAAGGCGAGCGCGATCCGGTCGCCAATGTCCGGATCCTGGCGTGCTTTCCCGGTCTTGGCTTGCAGCTTTTTACGTCGCGACTTGGCCCCCTTGGCGATGCCGGCCAAGGTGTTGGCCAAACCCTCGCACTGATGCTGAGTGTGGAATACGTCGCCGTGGCACGGCTTATCGCCCCAAGCCGCCTTCTGTCCGGCGCGCAGTCCCTGGCCCGCATCGGCAATCGTGTAGTCGGGATTCAAACCCTGCCGCGCGGCGTCAAGAAGATGAACGCCCCAAGTATCGGCGTCGCGATGTTCGGCGGCGGCAAGCAGATAGCAGTAGGTCGACCTGGCGTCGACACCGGCGAGCACGGGCTGGGAGCCCTGGAAGATTTCGTCGTGCAAGCCGACTCGAATTGGCGACAGGTCGATGCCGCGGTTGATTGCGCCGGCCTGCCGCGCCGCCGCTTGATGGACATTGTGGATGGCGCCCTCGCTGATGCGCACGCCCAGCAAGTCGCGCATCAATTCCACCACGCCTCGGTACGAGCTGTGACAGACCAGGGTCAAGCCCAGCGTCAACTGGCGCAGCCACGTCTTGGTAATGGGCAGCTCGAACAGCACCTCGTTGTCCGGTGTGCCCGATGAAAAAACCTCGGCCAGGGCGACGCTGGCTTTGTTTGCTTGCTGGTAGACGAACTTGCGGCTGACGTCGTGCCGGGCGGCCAGGTCGGTGATCGTTGCCGTTCCCGCCAACGCCAGAACGGCCAGGTTAATTCGGTCGACTTCGGGCAGCTTGGCTGCCGGGCAAGCGGATGAATTCATGTGTGATCACGGGTTCTTGGGAGGGGCAACAGTATCGCTCAACCGCAACAATTCGCACGGCGCGTGTTACCCACGATTGAACCACGCCCGATCTTGTCTATTTTCGGATTCCTCCCACTCAACGGCTTGACTGAGTACATCCGAATGGCAATAGCCAAAACGGCCGAGTGCCTCTTCCACCGTGGCACCTTCCGCAGCCATTACCTCCATGTGATCCGTTTTCTTCTGAGCGGCAGACTGTCGCGAGTCGTCAGCCAGGCCTTTAATCGTCTGGATCATATAGGCCATAAATGGAACATCCTTAGGCCAATGACGACCCTTACCGCCATTGGCGGCGCTCATAGTTCGGACCATCGCCTCATGAACCAGTTCCATCGGATCTTGGTATTCCGTACCTGCCAAGCAGATCACCGATGCTTTTCGAAGCCTATAGCGGTCTTCGTTGCTGAGAGCTTCAATCGCTTGTGAACGACGGCCAAGAACCGTTCTTTTCTGACGGTGAGCAGCGCTTTCTTGCGACTTAACGACTGACCAAGAAACCAATCATGGAAGAGGCCCGAGG
>JAYWDL010000037.1:0-2693 GCA_043779865.1 Polaromonas sp. | reverse complement strand
GGTCGAGTGGCCGCAACACACCGTACAAGCCGCTCAAGATGCACAGGTGGTCTTGCGCCCAGGCCAGTTGCGCCTCGCTCAGGGTTTTGGCATCCAGCCCTTCGTACACATCGCCATTGAAGGCAAGCACGGCCTGCTTTGAATTGCCGGCGGTGAATCGTGGCGAGAAGGCCTGGTAGCGTGCTGCGTTGAGCGCCGACAACGAATCCGACAGTTTCATCAGCGTGGCGATCTGCCGCGGCGACTTGCTGCGCATGAAGCCGATCAACTCGGCAGCCTGCCGGGCGAACAGCGGCCGGGTGTGCGGCAGATTGCCTGCCGGCGTGGCGTAGTCGAGGGTTTTGGCGGGAGACAGGAGAAACAGCATGGGAAAGGGATCCTTTGCGCCGGATTATCGAATACCGCAGCCGGCCCGCTTCCCGCGCAGGGTGCGGATAATCAACGGTGTAAATTCGCCGCTACGCCCGCCGCATTCCCGGTGCCGAATTTCATAACTTTCTTTCTGACTGGCCGCCCGCCCGCCACTTTATGCGCCTGCTAATCCATCACCAACTCGACACGAACCGCGTCAGCGCGCAATTTGCCAAGCTCCAAAAAGCCGTTGCACGCGATGATTTCAAGAGCCCGAATCTTAAAAAACTTGCGCCCACGCCGTACTGGCGTTTCAAGCTTGACCAGACCAATCGGCTGCTGGTGCAGTTTGCGCGCCACGGCAACGAAACGGTGTGCCTGGCGCTTGAGGTAATTCACAACCATGCTTACGAGCATTCGCGCTTTTTGCGCGGCGCTTCGCTGCGCTGGGACCAGCTCGATCTGGACGATGCGGCAGTGCCCGGCCCGGCCGAGCTGGAAGCGCAAGCCGCCGCGCTGCGCTACCTGCACCCGGAGCGCAGCGAGATTCATGTGCTGGACAAGGTGCTCAGCTTCGACGATGCGCAGCAGGCCGTCTATGTCACCCCGGCGCCGCTGGTGCTGGTGGGGTCGGCCGGCTCGGGCAAGACGGCGCTGACGCTTGAAAAATTGCGGCAGGCGCGCGGCCGGGTGCTATATGTGACACAGTCTGCGTTTTTGGCCCAGAGCGCGCAGGCGATGTACTTTGCGCACGGTTTCGAAGCCGAAGACCAGGAGCCCGAATTCCTGAGCTACCGCGAGTTTGTCGAAACCGTCCACGTGCCGCCCGGGCGCGAGCTGGACTTCAGCGCTTTCACCGGCTGGTATGAGCGCTACCGCAGCGCCGCAAAGCAGGCCACCGGCGGCCTGGACGCGCATGCCCTGTTTGAAGAATTTCGCGGAGTGATTTCCAGCCGGGCTGACGGCGTGCTGACGCGCGAAGCCTATCTGGCGCTCGGCGTGCGCCAGTCGCTGCTGGCGGCGCCGCAGCGTGCGGCGGTGTTCGACCTGTTTGAAAAATACCGTGCCTGGCTGGCCGGTGCAGGCCTGTTCGATGTCAATCTGGTGGCGCACGACTGGCTGGCCAAAGCGCAGCCGACGTATGACTTCATGGTGATCGACGAAGTGCAGGACCTCACCAGCGTGCAGCTGGCGCTGTTGCTCAAAACGCTGGCCAGGCCGGGGCAGTTCCTGCTGTGCGGCGACTCCAACCAGATCGTTCATCCCAATTTCTTTTCCTGGGCCGCCGTCAAGACGCTGTTCTGGCAGGACGAGTCGCTGGCCAGGTCGCAAACCATCTCGGTGCTGCGCGCCAATTTTCGCAACGGCCAGGCGGTGACAACGCTGGCCAACCGCCTGCTCAAGATCAAGCACGCGCGGTTTGGCTCGATCGACCGGGAAACCAACTTTCTGGTGCAGTCCACCGCGCAAACCATCGGCTCGGTGCAACTGCTGCAGGACAAGGACAGCACCCGACGCGAACTCAACGCCAAGACCCGCGGCTCGACCCAGTTCGCCGTGCTCGTCCTGCGCGACGAAGACAAGGCCGCCGTGCGCGCGCAGTTCCAGACGCCGCTGGTCTTTTCGGTCCACGAAGCCAAGGGACTCGAATACGCCAACGTGATTCTGGTCGATATGGTCTCTGGCCAGCGCCAGGCCTTTGCCGAGATTGCGCAGGGCGTGCAGCCGCGGGATCTGGCGGGCGACACGCTGGACTACAGCCGCGCGCGCGACAAAACCGACCGCTCGCTGGAGCTGTTCAAGTTCTATGTCAACGCGCTGTATGTGGCGCTGACCCGCGCCGTCGATCAACTGCTGCTGGTAGAGAGCGACGCCGGGCACCCGCTGCTGCAGTTGCTGGAACTGCGCACCGCCGAAGCACCCAGCCTGGCGCAGCAGCAAAGCTCCAGCCAGCAGGAATGGGCGCAGGAAGCGCGCCGGCTGGAACTGCAGGGCAAGCAGGAGCAGGCCGACGCGATTCGGCGAAACGTGCTCAAAACGCAGAAACCGGGCTGGCCGGTATGGGACGAAGCGGCGCTGCGGGAGCTGCTGCCCAAGGCGCTGCAGCCGGGACAGATTTCCGGTAAACCGCGCCAGGCGCTGCTGGACTATGCGCTGTGGAATGGTCAAACCGGCTGGATTCACGACCTGGCCACTGCCAGCCGCTTTGAGCCCGCCCTGCGTATCGCCCAGGCGATGGATGCTGCCGGTCATCCTTATCGTTATGACAGATTCGAAGCTCAGGAAGCACCTAAATTCGTCGCCAGAAAAGAGGCCATGGTGGCCGAACGCCAGCGCCAGCC
>JAYWDL010000036.1:0-2695 GCA_043779865.1 Polaromonas sp. | reverse complement strand
TGCGCAATATCGGCCGGGATGAAGTCAGCCCGCAGCACGCCTTTGGAAGGACTGGCTTTTTTGACTTCGGCAATCACCGCCGGCTGGCCGGCTGCGATCTTTGACTTCAGGGCACCGACAAAGTCACGCGTCAGCACGCGCGACTCTGCGTCGAAGCGCATCGCGGCCATCGGTTTTTGCGCCATGGAAGCGGCGATTTCTTCGCGCTTGACGGCGACGATTTTGGTGAGGATGTCGGTCATGGGCTCGTATTCAGATACGGTTGGAGTATTGCTGCAGATCTTCAATGGAAATAGAGGACGCGGCAACGAGTTGGTAGTGTTTTTCGTCGACGACTTTGACGTCGCCGCCCACCACGGCTAGCTCGAACATTGCAATTCGGTTATCCGCCATGAATTGCGCCGACACGGGCCGGCAAATCAATCCAGGAAACTTTTCCGCGCAGCAGGCCACATCCTGCTGGGTTTGTACAACCCCATGCTTATCTGAGCCACCCTTGGCTTGAACAGGAACAACGAACTGACGGCCATGACGATCTATACCGACATATATTTCATCAATTTCAATTTGCCCCACAGCTTTGACTGTCGTCCGCAAATGGTTCTGAAGAGAGGAAGCGGAAATTCCTAGAAAGACGTCAATCAAGCGGTTGTACCGTACCTTGGCTAGAAGCGCCTGCTCATCGCCTAAAGCATAAGCAGTAATAATTTCCGGCGTTGCATCGGGCACCTTGATGGTGATGAGCTCGCTCCGGGGAACAATCCGATTCAAGGTCACGAGCTTGAATCGATAGCGCGCCCTGCCGCCCCCTTGAATGATCCACTCACTTCCAGCAGTAGCCGTTGCCCGGATGTTTTCAGGCAGTTCATTTCTGTAGCGAAACGAGTAAATCACGTCGCCCACATTCTTCGGCAGTTCGATCTTCAAGGCCTGAGCAATAGCAACGAACTCATCACGCGTGAAGTCGAACTCGGACTCGCCTTTTTTAAAGTGCTGTTTGAACACCGCAGAGATGATGGCCTGATACCTGTTCAGAGGCCTCGCCTTGGCAACCGGTAGTCTAAGCATACGAAAGCTCCGGCTCAAAGTTTTCGTCAATCGTCTTGCGGGTACGTTGGGCGATGACGTCGCGCGGAACATGAAATCGCCGCGCCGCAGCCCCCATGTCATAGGTTAGCAATTCCGGGTGTCCCTGGTTCAGGGCAGCAGCCGGCTTAGAAGGGTTTACTCCCAACACGCTCATGATTTCAGCAGCTACAGCACGCGCCAGCAAAGGTGGAACGCTATTGCCAATCTGCCGGAAACCATGCCATTTGGTCTTGTGAAACCTGAACCAGTCCGGATAGGAATGCAAGCGCGCAGCTTCACGCACAGTGATGACGCGCGATAACGACGGATGTATCGGACGTGGCGATGTGAAAGCACCCCGCGCGCTGTCGGTCCCCGCTCTAAGGGTGTTGCAAACGCCGGCCGGGTCGAGTTTATGAAACCGGCTAATAGGTTCCGTCTCACCCGCCAAGGTTGCCAGGAACCGCTGCCGGGAGACCGGATTATGTATGGTGCGAAGGCTTGACGTCAGAAAATTTCTGTCGAAATTTCGGTTGTAGCTGAAATCTTGGACGTCCACTGCTGTCCCGCGCAATCGTTTTGCGTAGGCCGACCGCGTCGTCCATCGTGTGGCCACCGCGTCAGAGCCCAATAGATCATCGAACTCATCTGCGTTAGGCAAGTCACCGATGGCCTCCCAGACGGTGGTGCGCTTGCCGGTCTGTTCCGGGTAGTCGGGTAAAGTCATATCGCTGCGCGCAGCCAGCAGAAACAGCCTGCGCCGGTCTTGCGGGACACCAAAATCTGCAGCATTGAGCACTTGGTAGGGTAACAAGACCCGATACCCGGCGGCTGCAAGCGTCTCAATCAACTCTTCCAAAAACTTGACATGCTTGCCGATAGTCAGTCCTTTGACGTTCTCAAAAACGCAATACTTGGGCTGTAACTCACGAACCAGCCGGACATAGTGCCCAACCAGTTGATTTCGCGGATCATCCAGCGCGCGTTTTCCCATCATGGAGAAGCCTTGGCAAGGCGCCCCTCCGAACACCACGTCTATATCAACTCCTTCCAGAAAGGCGCGACTACGGATCGCATCAGCAGTCAAATCGGTAACGCTGGCACAAATCGCTGTGCAATAAGGGAAATTAAACTCATGCGTAGCGCAATGAATCGGATCGATCTCCACCGCCGCTGCGATATCAAATCCAGCTTGCTCAAATCCGAGCGACAACCCACCCGCTCCCGCAAACAGGTCCACGCCAACTGGACGTGACCGACTTCGCAAATACTTCACGGAATTTCCTCGGGTTTGGTTCAATGGAACCACTGTACACAATTACATATTCAAAAGATATCAGCGAGTCGGATTTTCACCCAGCCAAAGCTACGGAGATGGAAATGAGCTGGTCTAGTTTGCCTCTAGCAGTACCGGACTCGAGGGCTTTGCGAGCGAGGACGATGCCTTCGGGCATCGACGCGGCCACATTGGCAGCATACAGCGCCGCTCCGGCGTTAAGGATCACGATGTCGCGCGGCGCGCCGGGCCGGTTGTCGAGCACGCCCAACAGCATGGCTTTGGACTGCTCGGGGGTCTCGACCCGCAGGGCTCTGGAGCTGGCCATCGGCATCCCGAAGTCTTCCGGGT